>JANMYZ010000330.1:0-5545 GCA_031382605.1 Planctomycetota bacterium
CTAAATTATTCGATGCCCAAAATGCGCGAGTAATCCTCAGCCTAAACGCGGCAGTAGGAATTCAAATTTCCACCGCAAAGACGCAAAGACGCCAAGAAAAGCAAAGGTTTGAATCAAAATTGAGATGATCAATGGCTTCACCAAACGGGTGACTCTTGTTTTTGCTATAAGTCCTTTGCGCTCTTTGCTGCTTTGCGGTAAAATGGTTCTCTACTGCGTTTTTCAGGCTCAGCGTAACGAGGGAACACAAAGCTATCCCGGCGTATCGCCCTGACGGCCCACATGCGTGAGCGCTTCCCCAGCCAAATAAAAACTGCCGGTCACGCACACGTCGGTGTCCGGTGGCTGAATGCGTAAAGCGTCTGCGATGTGATCGCACCAGCGCCACAGCTGCGCTGCCTGAGGCCATTGCTCAACGGATCGTGCACGCAGCGAATGGTAACCACAGCGCGTCACCACCAACGATGGCGGAATTACTGACATGATTTCGTCGATCTCTTTGTCGTTGGCTAAGCCAATGATCAGACGCCAGCCAGGGCGCAAACGGCGGTGCGCAACGGCCACGGTGGCGCTGATGCTTTCGCGGTTGTGCGCGCCATCGATCAACAGCGTGCGCCCAGGCTGTTCGATTCGTTGGCAACGCGCGGCCAACGTCGCGCTGGCGAATCCACGACGCATGGTCGCGGCGTCAACTTCTGGCGCCCACCACGTCAGCACCGCAGCGGCGGTCGCGGCGTTGTCTTGTTGATGGTCGCCGTCTAAGGCCAGCTCGAACGGCACGCGCGGAGTCTGCGCCCACACGGTTGGCGCTGGCGGTTTTCCGTTGGTCGAGTGCGGACGCGTCGGCGCGCGAAACGGCGGTACATTCCGCCATAAAGCCAACGTTGCGACGGTGGTTTGTGGTGCGATCACGAGCGGCGCATGAACCCGCGACACGGCGAGTTTTTCTCGCGCGATATGGTGTAACGTGGGGCCGAGAATGTCACGATGGTCGTGTGATAAATGCGTGATCACCGCAATCGCACAGTCGAGCGCGTTGGCGCAATCCAGGCGCCCGCCCAAACCAACTTCGACGATGAAACGAGTGGCTGGACGTTGACTCGCCAATAGACAAGCGACGGCAAAGGTCCGCTCGAAATACGTCAGTATCAGATGATGGTCACGCTCCAGCGCGGCTATTTGTTCACACGCCAAAGCGACGACGGCAGCTTGCGCTGGTTTGCCGTCTACACGCCAACGCTCTAAAACACTCGCGACATGAGGACTGGTGAAAGCCACCGTCGGTTGACCAGCGGCGACTAAGGCGCACTCGATCAAGCGCACCGTGCTGCCCTTGCCCTTGGTGCCCGCGACCGTGCACGGCAGCGGCACTGGCGGCAGCAAGCGTACCAAGGCGCGAACGCCTTCGAGTTGCATATCACGGAAAATACCGGTGCGTTCGCGGTTCGGCACCGCATTCAACCAAGCATCAATAGCGGCAGCGGTCGGTGCGATCATGACGGAGATAACCAAGCGTACGGGGTTTGACTGACGAAAGACGAGGGGTGAAACATGCGTAGACCGCGAGGCTGCGAACATCCCGCACAGCGTCAATGGAAGCGCCCGTACCCGAACGTGCCCGTCCTTGGCACGTGGTTCCCGGACCCATACTCCCCGCCCATGGCCCGCGCCACCTTACAACTCAAGCTTAAAGCCAACGACTCCATTAATGGTAAGTACGTTGTCGTAAAAAAATTGGGCGAAGGCGGCTGCGGCTCGGTCTACCGCTGCAAATTAGTCAAAGGCGAAGGCGAGGTCGCGATCAAAGTGCTGGAAAACGCCAGCGATTTGGCGCGCTTTAATCGTGAAGCCAAAGTACTTGGCTCGATTCGTCATCAGCACGTGGTGAAACTTATTGACCGTGGTACGCACGAACGTCATCCCTATTTAGTGCTCGAATACATGGAAGGCGGCAGCGTCCGCGATCTGATGGATAAAGCGGGTAAACTTTCGGCCGAAGAAGCCGCTTGGTTGATGATTCAAGCGGTACGCGGTCTACGCGCATCGCGCACCGTGCATCGCGATATGAAGCCGGAAAATTTACTGGTTGGACGTGGCGTCGGGAAAAATGGCACGCTGAAACTGACCATCGACGACGTCAGAAAAGGTTCCGTACTGAAAGTCGCCGACTTCGGCTTAGCGAAAGGTCACAATCCACACTCATTGAAGTTGACCCACACGGGTCAGGTCATGGGCACGCCGGTGTACATGAGTCCCGAGCAATGCCGTAACACGCGCACGGTCACCAACAAAAGCGACATGTATTCGCTGGGAATTATCTTTTACGAAATGGTCGTTGGTCGCCCGCCGTTTGAAGCGAGCAACGCTTACGACATCATGGCCATGCACTGCAATGATGCGCCAAAATATCCGCGCATGGATGGCCGCGTCAAAGCGGTGGTCGAACAGTGTTTGGCTAAAACACCAAAAGGTCGCTACGCATCGCTCTACGCACTCGAACGCGATCTTGCCACTATTGCGGGTCTGGGCGAACCAGAGCCAGATCGCATGTCGTGGGCTTGGCTGATCATCATCATTGGGCTGGTGGTTCTCGCGACATTAACGTTCCTGCTCAAAGACGATTTATTGGCCGTCGTTTTACCGTGGTGGGAAAAGTTTCGCCGTTGAATTTTGTCGCTGCAGTCGCGCGACTGCCGCGCGACTGCCGCGCGAAGAGGTTTATCGCTGAGGGCCTACCGCGCATTTGTGGTATTCCTCTGGGCCAGCGCTGCGCCTGGGTTCAGTAAGTGGCGACGATACTTGGCGTTAGTTGCCTCACAATCCGGCGTTAGACGCTGAAGGCGCTTCGTTTGAAGTCAAAATTTCCACCTTTGACGCTTTCCTGCTTGACCTCATCCCTGTTTTTTTATACCGAGCAGCGCGCTTGTGCTTGGAAAGCTCGCGCGGTTAGGCTCAAGAAGTCATCAGACGCTCAAAACCGACGACTCAACCGCTAGTTCGGCTCATACCAACGCTGCAACAGAAACAGGAAATCCTATGCTTTTCACCAAACCCCGCGCGCTGTTCCTTGGCCTGTTCGCTACCAGCATATTCTTAAGTCCGATGAGCTACGCGGTTGCGGATGCCACCAACCAGGGTCGCTGGACCAAGCCAACAGAAAATGATCTTCCTGACAGAGCGGTTCCTGGTTTCTTGGTGAATCTGGGGCCAACCGGCGCCCGCGCGGTGCTTACGGAAAAAACTTTTATTGTCCGCTATATTTTTGCGAGTTCGCCAGCGGTTGGTCAACTGATGCTGGAAGACGTGATCACTGGAGTTTTCGGCACGCCGTTTTCGTCGCACCGTTATGGTGGCATATTTGATGGGGTACGCGGCTACGAAGGTCCGATCATGGATTTTGGAAATGCCATTGAACGGGCAGAAGGCAGTGACGGACAATTGGTGCTCAATGTCTTGCGCGGAACCACCGCTATCAACATCACCATCAGTCTGGACCCGATCGGGTCTTTTTCGTCGACCTTCCCCATCAATTGTCCGAAATCGACGGCCCTGCGCGCCAAGGCGCTGGCGTATTTCGCCGCCTCTGCTGATTCACGGAACGTTGGGAAATCGCATGCGCGTGCCGCCGTAACGCTGGCACTTTTGACCAGCGATGATGTTGCTCAAAAAAATCTGGGAAAAGCCATGGCCCAAAAATGGAGTCTTGAGAATCCGAATGCGGGAACGTGGACCTGGAACTTGTCGCATCAGCTCATCACTCTTTGTGAATATTACCGCCTCACCAATGACGCAGCCCTTCTTCCCAAGATGAAAACCTTAGTGGAATACCTCGAAAAAGCCCAGCTTTCGGGCCACATTGTCGTATGGAATCCGGCCGGAGGCGCCGATGCCGCTCAGCAATTGTATAGCGGTGGATTTGGTCATGCGCCTTACGTCCCTGGGTATGACCCGAATGGTGGCTACGGCCCCAATGGCTACGGCCCGATGCAGAACACCACGATCCTTGCGCTCACCGCGTGGCAGTGCGCTGCGCGCTGTGGTATTCGACTGAAGCCCGACCACGTTCAGCGAGCCCTCAACTTCATTCACTGTGGCACCAATGCCGCAGGATACGTCGCCTATGGCGGCGAGTTCACCATGAATAATGGACCGGTTGATGCGGTCGCCTGGAAAAAATCAACCGGTGGCGATAATTATGTTGGCCGTACCGGAGCTGCCATGCTTGCGCATAAAATGAGCCCGGAATTTTCTGATTCAGCAGCTTATATTCTGCTCTACAAAAGTTACACCAAGAGCGCCTACAAAAGTCTTCCCGACGGCCATGCCGACTCAAATCTTGGCCTTTTCTGGGGCTTATTAGGAGCCGGCGCCTCTGGGGACAACGTGGCCATGCGCACGGTTTTTGATTATCACAAAGCGTTTATTAATATGATGCGTTGCCATGACGGCTCCTTCGTCTTGCTGCCAGGCCGCGACTACGCCGACCACGGATATTACAACGCATCGCGTTACCACCCCACCGCCACCATGGCGCTGGTGCTGGGTCTGAGCGCGCCAAAGTTGTTTATTCAAGGCGTCACCGCTCCGGTGACAGCGGTTAATCAGGCTCCTGTCCTTGCGGCATCGATCCCCGATCAAAGTTGGGTCGGCTCGGGAGCCAAGACGTTCTCGTTCGTCAGTGGCACCTTCACTGACGCGGACGGCGATGCCCTTTCTTACCGCGCCACCATGGACGGCGCCGCGCTGCCATCATCGATACGCATCGATTCGGCCACCCGCACCATAAGCGGTACTCCGACGATAGCGGTAGATGGCGTGCACATCGTGGTGGTGACCGCCGACGATTCCTACGGCGGCACAACAACCGACACCTTTAATTTGACCATTTCGAATAATGCTCCTATTCGTGCTCTAACGATCCCTGATCAAAGTTGGGACGGATCGGGAACGAAAACGCTCTCGTTCGTCAGTGGCACCTTCTCTGACGCGGACGGCGATGCTCTTTCCTACAGCGCCACCATGGACGGCGCCGCGCTGCCATCATGGTTAGGAATCGATTCGGCCACGCGCACCATGAGTGGGAATCCGCCGACCGAGGCCGATGGCAAGCGCGTCATCGTCATGACCGCCAGCGACTCCTATGGCGGCACGGCGACCGACACTTTTGATCTGACCATAACCAATGCCAATGATCCATCAGCAGACAAGAAATGCGGCCTCGGTTCAATCGCTGCCTTTTCTGGTTTGTTTCTGCTGCTGGGCCTGATGCAGCTGTTAGTCCGCCGGAATCAGTCGTCTCGGGCGGAATAAAGAACGCCCGTTTGATTTGGCAAACGGGCTTCACCAAAAGTGAGACCCCCTCAGCCCAGGGTTGCGCTTCGCTTCACCCTGGGCTGTCACCTTCCATGCCGTTGGTATGGAAGAATGTTCCCTTGCACCAGCGGAGCCAACGGAGCCAACGGAGCCGACGCTGACAGCCCAGGGTGAAACCCTGCTCGTTACCCACAACGTTGAGAGCGCGACCATATTCGCGCTCCCAACGTTG
>JANMYZ010000531.1:0-10835 GCA_031382605.1 Planctomycetota bacterium
ACGAAGTTCTCCAATAATGACGGCGGCGCCTTGGCGTTCGTTTTTATCTGCAGAGGCAAAGGCCCGTAATAAATCATCGCCGTGATCGCGCCAGGCTTCAGCCAGCGTCCGTAATTCGGGCGATCCGGAAGCGAAACGCATGGCTTTTTCCGTGGATTCTGCCGTGGTTTCTGCCGACCAAACGGCACCGGCCATGGTCAGTGCTATTCCACTCATCACGCCACTGATCACTCTACTCATACAAGGGCGTCTCATGGCACGACTCCGCCTGGCAATGTCGCGCTGGCCTGACTCTGCCACCGCGTGATCGCTTGACGGCGTTCATCGCCGACGCTCAACGGATCATATCCCACCGGATCGCCAACTTGGCGCGCCAGCGCAGCGGCGGCATCGACGCGCACGCCCAAGCGTGCGTGATCAAGAGCTAACCATAAAGCCGCGCGCGCCTTTGGCAGCGTCCCCAGCGCCGCGCGAACATCGGCCCGTTGCGCCACCGGACCAACGCCCAGCAGAGCGATTAAATGTTCAACCGCATTTTCACCTGCCGTGATGGCTTTGATATTTTGCGTCCCGGTTAAGTTCGCTGGGCGTTGGCCATCTTGGTCGCCATGCAGCGCCAATACTTTTAAGGCTGTCGCCAGGTCGGCTTCTGGTAAATACCCAGCGATGGCGCGCACCAATTCACCTTTGCGATTTACCAGCACTAAAGTCGGATAACTGTCAATCCCCAGCTGAGCAACCAAGGCCGGATTTTTTTCGGCCTGCACAATCACGCCGGTTACTTGCGTCAACGCCTGACGCACCGCTGCACTGGCGGACGATTCGTCGATCATGCGATGGCACCAGACGCAGTCCGGGGTTGAAAACAGCAACGCCAACGGACGGTCGGCGGATTCTTCCATCGCCTTTTCAAAGTCATCACGCCAGGGCGACGAATCCTCTGCCGACAACGACAGCACCATGCAGGAAAGAATAACGAGCAGAAGATTACGGATGACCATGGCGGATGCGCTCCCAGTACGTGGCGTATTCAAACTGTGGACTATTTTCACTATCATGACAACGCTGACAGGTGGCCGGAGTCACCGGCTGCAAAGAACCACTCGCAGGACGACCGGCCAAGCGTTCAGCAACATGAACGCTGCCGCGCCCGTGACAGCTTTCACAACCGACTTGGCCCAGATGCATTTGCGGCGCGTCTGCACTGCGACGCTGAAATCCATCGGGTAAATCCAGGCCCGTAACATGGCAACGCAAACAATCCGGGTCGTGACGATAGCCCTTGGTAATCAAGGCCGCGAGGGCGCGAGCATGGCCGCTCGCACCATGAGTGACGGCTGCCTGAGCGTGACATGACGTGCACACAGTGGCGCCGACAAATTTCGCGCCGGGAATTCGCTTCACGCTCAGCGTTGTCATCCCGGCAAGCCGTTCATCGGGCGCCAAGTCCATGCCGGCGAGTTTTTCCTGATAGGCGCGAATTGCCGCGCGAACCTGCGGGTGATCAGGGACGGCTTCATTGACTAATTCAAAAGCACAGACCGCTGCACCCCACCGCCACAGCCCCAAAGTTTTCCCTTCATTCGCTGCATGGACGACCCGCGTCGGGCCAACCGCCAGCGGTGAACGGCTGGGTTGTTGAACTGCGCCGCCAACCACCAGAGCGATCCCTGGAATACTGCGCGCCAAATCCGCTAAATCGGCCTCTGCCAAATCCGCCAACACCACCAACGACGCACCGGCCAACGTTCGCGTTAACGCCATCAATGCCGGTGCCGGATCGCTGACGCGCAGGCCCTCGCCAAGCGCGTCATTGGGCACCACCGAAGTCACCACGACGTCGCGACCAGCAATCGTGCGACGCACGAATGCGGGCACCACGGCACTGCCGTCGGCGTAAGAAATATTTGCACACACCAGCGCGGGCATGCCATCACCGCTGATCAACGTCCGCAGATGCGTCGCCCCAAGACGCACTTCTGGCGCGCCCAGGCCGACGATCGCCGCCGTTGCGCGCTGAAGCGCCTGCAGATATGCCGCCGTGCGTAGACGTTGATAATCCGCAGAGCCGCCACTCCAACCGCCGCACTCTAACACTAAGCGTTGCGCTTCCGGCAAACGTGCGATTAAACTGGCGCGACGGACCAAACCGCCGTGCATGCCAGCGACACAGCCACACGGTTCCAGCCGTGCGCCGGTATGCGCAGCCCACACCACCAACACGCCGGTACCGGCAATACCATCGGGCAATGCTGGCGTTCCGGCGGGCGGTAATTCCACCATCGGCAAGAGCCGGGTCGGTTTGGTCGCCGGCGACTCTGCATGCCAGAACCACCACGCCGCGAGCGACGCTGCTAAAATTAAAATCACGATCGCCACCAAACGAAGCATTGCCTTGGTTATTCCACTAACGCATAGACGAGTGCGTTGGCGACAATTTCCTCGGCTTTGCGCACTTCGTTGCCGCCGCAACAGCAACATCCCTGAGTATGTTCGGTGTCGTTCAGGCCTTCTTTCGAAAACAGACAGGCAAGCCGCCCGTCAATGAACAGACCTTCAAACTGCGCGGTGCCACCGTGGGTCAGTGAAATATCGGTGACGGTGAATAAGGTGCTGAACAACGGATGATCGGTGGGAACTGGCTTCAAGCAGCCAACCCCGAATACCGCCTCTAGCTCGCGACGAAAACTCGCGGTCCACTGTTCAGCCGAGCACCCCGCACTGGCGAGGAGAAAACCGCCGCCATGCAAATATCGTTTGAGCAACGCCCGCTCGCCCGCTGGCAGAGTAAACTCTTGCTGGCCGTTCATGATCACGAAGGGCACCGCCAACAGTTCATCAGCGCGTCCCAGGCGCACGGCATGCATGCGCTTTTCGGTATTAATACCGGCCTCGGTTTGGACCGTGGTCAGAAAGCGATCGCTAAAACACACTGAGGTTTTGTCGTCAGCGTAAACCAGATTCCCCACTCGCACTTGGCGTGGATCGCTGTCCGAAGCGCAAACCGTCGTGGAACTGACAGCCAGCCAAACGCTCACTAGGCCAAGCACCAACCTGTAAATCGCAGTTGGAATAAAACTTCCACCGCAAAGACGCAAAGATGCTAAGGGAGAACAAGAATTTAAATATAAATACGGATGATTTACGCTCTCACCAAAAGGGTTAGTTTTGTCTTTGCGGCAAGTTCTTTGCGCTCTTGGCGTTTTTGCGGTAAAATAGTTTTTAAGTGCTTTTTTTAGGACCTTCATATTCCACCTCAATGCCGTTGACGGTTGGTTTGCATTTTGAATCAGTGCTGCTGCATTCATGGTTTTTTTCCTTCCAGACGACGGAAATAATCATCGACCAAGCGCTGCTGTTCAGCGCTTAAAGAACTGCGTTGAGTCGCCGTGCTCGCACGTTGTTGACGTTGATAGGTCGTGGCCTGACGCACCTCGCCGCTACCGGCAGCCGCAATCGCCGCGATACCGTCTTTGCTATCGCCAGACTGACCGCTCACGTCGCCAAGATTTTCTGGACCGAAAAGATCCATCGAATCGCTGGGTAAGCTGCCGCCTAAATCATCGCCACCGTAACCCAGAAAAAGTCCCATGCCCGCAGAACCAGCGCCGCCGACGCCGTAGCCATTTCCAGCGGCTCCGCCTAAACCGCCCAAGGTCTTTGCCAATCCAGAACAGTTCCCCCAGCGCAGGCGCATGCAGGCTTCGGCGGAGCAACTGCCCGCCATATTCAGCGATTTCGGCAATAATTCCAATAAGCGATCACGCGCGAGCGCCGCCAAACGTTGCGCCTCCACCCCATCACCACTGCGGGCGGCGTTGGCTGCTTGGCGTTTAAGATCCGCTGCGCCGGTAGCAGTCACTGCTTGGCCCAAGCCATCGAGCAGATCTGCGCTCTCAGACGCCGCCGCGCTGTTTTTCGGTTGGTCTGATTTCGCCCATGGCCCGTAGCGCAAATCATCAGCCAGCTTCGGTGCGAGCTCGCTCCAATCGGTGAGCGCCTGGGCCAACGTATCTTCTTGGCCAGCTAATTCTCGCAGACGCACGCGGTCGCTATCGCTGAGACGGCGATGCTCAGCCAAGGGAGCCAATCGTTCGGTCGCATTTTGTTCGGCGTCAATCAACTGCCTTAGCCGCGCCGTGAAGCCTTGCGCACGCGCAAGGCGGGTCAGCAATGCCAGGTCAGAGGCCAAACGTTTGCCGTCTTCACGCGCCGATGGTTTGCCGTCTTGAGCGGCTTTCTCCAATTCTTCAGCTGCTTGCGAAAGCATTTCTTGCAGCTGCGGTTCGCTCGCAAACAACGGCGTTTCACGTTTCAAAGCGCGGATTTTCCGTTTCAGTTCACCTGCTTTTTTTGCCAACTCTGCCAACTGCCGATCCAGTTCGTCCTTCGCGGGCGTTGAACGACGCAGTTCTTTCATGGCCTCTTCAAGCTCGGCCAAGTCGTGAGTAAACGGCTGATATTTACGCTCCAAAGCGTCTGGTCGGATTCGCTTCATCAGCATGCGATTATATTCTTCTTCGCTGATGATGCGGATATGGCGCGAATCAGATGGCGAGAACTGCGGGTCAGGACGTGAATCCCGCGCTATGGCATTGATGGTAATGACATCGCCAGGAGCGACGCCGATCGTGGGCAAGTGCAACTGACTAGCACGACGATAGCGCCGGTCAGTGACGACTTCGCTCAACTCAGGAGCAGGAAGTTGATTATATTCGCTGACCCGCGCGACGTGTTCCAAACCAAGGTCGTCGTCGGCTTCAATAGTCAGCGGCACGGTCATCCCAGGAGTCGCCAGAGCGTCATTGCCCGGCTGAACAATCCGTGCCCTGGGCGGTTCATCGATGCGCGCGGTTATGCGCAAAATTGGCTGGGCATCATTGCGAATACCATCGCTGGCTTCCAGGCTGAGCGACCAAGTCCCCGGAGTGAGATCGGCAATGGTGACCGCGCCGTTGACCAACGGTAACCGCAGCGGAACGCCGCCGTCGTGCGCCACCAACACCGCCGCCAATGAACGATTCGCTGATGGCGTCAGCACCAAACGGCTGCCCGGAAGGGCAGCGAATTCACCTAATTCACCAGCCCGCAAGCGCCGCCGCTCAGGATCTAAACGAGCGTAACGCGGCGCTTCTAAGCCCACCTCCAAGCGCGTCAGAACGGGGACCATATCAACGTCCAAGCGGTGATAATGGGTGCGCGTACCGCCACCCGCCGCCCACACGTCGAGCGGTCCAGTGACGCCCGCTAATTCGGCCGCATAACGCCCCGTACCAACTTGGAACATGGTCAACGATTGTTCGTCTCCACCGCTGACTGGGCGCGCGTGCAATTCCAAACCCTGCGCGGCGCCTGGGCCGCTGATGGCCGCTTCAAAACGCGCCGCATCGCCAGAACGCACGCGGATGGGCGCCGTCGCCCACGTGACCGAACTTAAACTAAAAGGCGGATGATCACCACGCGGATCGGTAAAACGCGGTAAAACCGCGCCGAACATGGTTGGCACCACGACGTGTACGATGCCCGCGATCAGCGCCAGCGCCACCAACGCGACCAACCACCGCTGAGCCTGTGAGCGCGGCAGGTGTTGCATCCAGCGATCGGGCTGAAGCTCAGCATCCAAACGCCGCACACCAGCAGCAGCCAGTTCACCAGGCATGGTTTCCAACGCCAAAGCGGTGGACAACGTGCGCCGCTGGTCCGCAGAAAATTCTTCAGCCAGTTGCGCTGCCGTTGCTATCGATGGAATGAAAGAACGCGCGACCAGCGCAAGCATAACCATGGCCGCCGCGCCACCTGCCAGCCACAAAGGCAAGGCCGGAATTCGCAATGCTGGTGGCAAAGACAACAACGCATCGGCGAACACCAACGCCAAAGCGGATAACGCCACCGCAAAGGCGATCGTCATCAAGACCGCGATGATTCGTCGTCGCGCTACGGTCGAGCGCACGAGAGCGATCAGCGCCTGGGCTGGGGATGATGTGGTTTGCTTGGTCATCATTAAATCGCTCCATGACGGCGACGGCGCAGCCACCATTCACTGGCCAGTAAGCCAGCGAACAGCAACAGCCACCATGGCATCGTGACCAAGGGAATACTCTTCGGCGCTTCCACCCGCAAATCAGCGCGTCGACCGAGGCGGTCGGCAAGCGCAACCGCATCCGTGATCTCGACGACCTCACCGCCGGTACTGCCGGCAAGGCGCGCCAAGCGTTCATCGCGACGCGGCAGTTCAACGATTTCGCGTACGTCTGCATCCACTGGAATGGTCAGCTGACGTGCGCCCTGCGCGATCATCCAACGACCAGCAGTGGTCAGCGTCAGACGGCTGCCGCCCTCCGCCCGGGTGAGGGTACTTTTGCCGCCATCAGGTGCCGTCACCGTGAATGCTTCTGGACCTGGAGCCGTGATGGCCGCTTCTTGGCCAACGCGGTAGCGTGGACGATCTGCCTGCACTCCATGTTGCCCTTCGTGAACCAACGACTTGACCAACTGGCGCCAAAAACGCGCGGCGATTTCACCATCGCCATCCGCATTCAGCGACCAACGCCACAAGCCTTCCGCGTTCACCGCCGCAACCCGCCCGGCACCGTGACGACGAAACACCACCAACGGTTGTTCGTCGTGACCGATCAACACTTCGGTGCGTGGACGTAGGCCAGCAATCAGACCGCTCGCCACTGCCGCCAAAGGCTTGCTGCCCACGGGCAGCAACGCTAATGCGCGACCACCTGAAGCGAGCTGTGGGACGACGGACGAGGCGCGTCCTTGACGACGCAGCAACGGATCAAGCGCTGCCAGCGGCGCTTCTGCCGCGTCATCAGCAACCCCCAGAAAAAGCAGTCCGCCGCCATTGGTGACGAATTCAGTAATCGCTGCGACGCCTGCGGCATCCAACAGCCGTTCGCTGTGACTACCGACCACCACCACGTCGACGTTTTTTAATTTTTCTGCGGTTGGTGGATCAATCAAATTTTCGCCCGCCTTCCATCGCCGTTGGCCGACGCCAAATAACGTCCCGACCGCTAACTGACGATCGCGCCGCCACGCCCGCACCGCAAAACTGGTATCCCAATACGGTTGGCCTTCGACCACCGCGATGCGTAGCGCACGATCCACCACTTGGACCACCGCCAAACCATCGTTGTCAGCCGTGGTTACTTCGCCGGTAATGGGCAGGACGCGGACCTGCCACAAGCGTTCACCAGGAACTGCGCCAGCAGCGACGGTAAACGTCTCACGAGCTTCGGTTTTCAACGTCACCGTTCGGCGCTCGATTTCTTTGCCCTCAGCATCATTTAAAATAATGTCGCTGGATTTCCCGTTCGCTGCGCCACTGGCAGTGATCACGGCGTCGAGGGTTAATTCTTGTCCAGGAAATGCCGTCGGGCTGATCGGTTCCAGACGCACGGCGACATTCAGCGCTGGCGCCGTCGTCCCGACCGCGAGCGCAAATAGCGGAATATGCGCGGCGCTGAGGGCAGCTTCCGGTGCCACCGCACCGCGATCACCGCCGTCGCTAGCAAACACCACCGCAACCGGCGCGGATTCCACCAGCCGCGCGAGATCATCATAGGCCGTGTCGCCAGTGGCTTCGCCAGCCGCTTCGCCAGCCATGCCTGGAGTCAACGTGTCAGCGATTTGATAGCGTTGAATACGATAACGTCCGTCAAGAATTTTGGACATCGCTTCGAGTGCACGACTGCCTGCAGCAAAACGAGTCGCACCCTCTGGCGCGTCTGCGGTAGCCATGCTGGAAGAACGATCGAGCACCAAGGCCAACACTGGTGGCTGATATTTGGTTGCGGGTTCAAGACGAATCGGATTCGCCAACATCACCACCAGCACCACTACGCCCAACGCACGCAGCGCCGCTGGCCAGGATGGACGGCGATAAGCCAACCACGCGGCAGCACCAACGGCCAGGGTTAATAGTAAAATAATCCACGCCGGAAGTAACGGAGCGAAATTCATCGACGCACTCCTGGAAGACCACCAGCCAGCACCATTTCGGCGGTCAGCGCCACAGCCACCAACGCCAGCATCCATGACCACAACGGCGTTGCTGCGACTGAAGTAATCGCGGTGACCGCATCTTGTTTCGCTAGTCCAAGCTCGGCTGGATCGTCCTGCGTCAAATCGCTTTCCAATGCCGGAATCGCCGCCGCGATCAAACCGCCACCAGCTACACGGTAAATACCGGGCTGATGCAAACGCGCCCGACCATCGATCAACGACATGCCGCGTCCGTCCGGGCCTTCCAACGCCGCAGCAACCGCGACTTCGCTGCCGGCATTGATCGCCAGGTGATCATCACGGGCTGGCAGCAACACACTCGGCAGGCGCGCCATCAACAACGGCAACACTTCTCCACGGCCAAGATTTCCATCAGCCGCTGCTGGAGAACAATTCAGCATCAGCCAACGTCCAGCGCCGACCGGACGCTCCGCCAAAGCGATGGTGCCATCGGCATACGCCCACAATGCGACCGCGTCGGCTGCCGGAGGCTGCGGAGTCAAACGAAAGCGCCACGCCGCGACGCTGGTGAGCAACGATTCGCGGCCTTGAAACGGTGCGAGAAGAGCGTGATCCATCCGCGCTTGAGCCACCGTCATCACGCCGCGTTCTTGATCGCTGACATCTAAACGATCACCCAAACGAACCGGCGGTACGACTCCAGAAATCGTAATCGCTGCATCAGCAGCACTGCTGACGACCTGCAACCACGCGCCGCCAGATTCAAGATGCGCTTTGAGTCGCGGACCAAGATCGGCACCCTCCGCTAATCCCGCCGTAATCAGCAGCGACGGTCCGCCAGCAGCAATCACTTCGCTCGCAATACCCGCGCGATCGCTGTGCCGAGCATCAAGCCCAGCAGCTCCCAGCGCTGCGCTCAACGGACGCACCACGCCAGCCGGGTCATCGCGGTCGCCATCGCTGGCGAGCACCACAGGTAATCCCGGCAGCACGTGCAAACAACCCGTTCGACGATCATCCACCGGCAAAGCATCAGGCAGTTCGCCTGCGAGCTCGGCTTCGAGCGCGACCGCACCGACCGCATCGATGGTCACCGTGGTGCTGACGACGGCGCTGCCACCGGCTGATAATTCAAGCTGTTCGAGATGCACCTGCGAGCCAACCCGCAGCGTGACGCCAACGCGAGCGCTGCGTGAACTATAATTCGCCACCCGCGCCATCACCGTTACCGGTTTACCCGCCAGCGCGACGCCTGGTTCACAAGCCAAACCGACCACCGCAAGATTTGCAGCCCCGCCGCCCGCGTCGACCAAGTGCAAACGCACGCCGCTCGGCAACGCCGCCGGATCAATTCCGGCAAGACTTCCGCGCGCTAAATCACTAACAAAAAAACATTCGCCCCCCTGCGGTAAAAGCGCCACTGCCTGCGCGATGGCCGTCGTGGGATCGCCGTCGCCAAAACCCACGACCGCTTCGGCCAACGCGCTGGCGATGACGCCTTTTGCCGCGCCTTGGGTAGCGTCACCAAACACCAGCGGTGGTTGGCTGGCGATAACCAACATGAGCGTGCGGCCACTCAGACGATCTGCGAGTTGTCCCGCTGCGGCGCGGGCACGATCAAATGCGGTGCCGCCGGACGCCGTCACTTGACGCATCGACGCCGAAGCATCGAGCACGATCACCGCTGGCGCGTTGCCGCCGAGAAAGCTGCCTTGCCAGGTCAATCCCGCTGCGGCAAGTACCGCCGCAAGGATGGCGAGCGTCCTCAATGCCAGTGTCGCATGTTCACGCAGACGACGGCGCTGCGAACGTCCGACCTCAATCCGGGCGAGCAATGCGGCGGTGGGGAAAACGCGCACCGCCGCGCGACGGCGAGACAGGAGATGAATGACCAACGGAATCGCCGCAAGAATTCCCAGACCGAAAGCCGCAGGCGCGAGAGCAGCAAACATTAGCGCTGTCTCCGACGATGCAGCCAAGCGCCTAAGACGTCCGCCACCGGGTGATCGGTTGGTGCCAAATGATGATCCGCGCGACAACCGGCTAAGGTCTGACGACACGCCGTGAGATGAGCTTGGATCGCTGCGTCATAAGCAATTTTCACGTCGTTCGCGTCACACGAAATATCCGGCACGCGCCCTTCAGGATCACGCACGGCGCAAGCGCCCCACGCGGCTGGCAAGGATAATTCACTGCGCTCCAACACTTGCAGGCACGCCAATTCATGTCCGCGCGCAGCCAACGCACCAAACGGTTTGGCTAACTCACTTGGCGGCGCCAATAAATCACCGACGAACACCACCAACGTGCGGCGGCGTAAGACGTTTGCTAAATCAACTGCGCTGTTCGCGGCGTCACGACCTTCATGCCAACGCACGGACTCCAGCGCTGCGCAAACTTTCGGTAAGGCCATTGGGCCACCCAGCTCCGCCGTAACGGGCTTGCCATTGATGACCAAACGTACGCGATCACCTTGGTCGAGTGCCAGAAGCGTCAACGCCGCCACCGCCACTTTCGCCCAATCGCCTTTATGCGGATCGCCGTAATCCATGCTGGCTGATGCATCAAGCACCAGAACAAGCGGTAAATCACGCTCTTCGCGATAGCGACGAATCAGCAGATGATCGCTGCGTCCGTAAGCTTTCCAGTCCACCGCGCGCAGATCATCGCCAGGTTGATACTGACGATAATCGCTGAACTCCACTGCTGATCCAGTAAATGGCGAGCGATGCCGCCCGGCATAAAGGCCTTCAACCGCGCGACGAGCGGCTAATTCAAGCGTGCCTTGCGACAGGCGCGGAATAGTTTGCACCGTCAACGCGGTCACGGGCGCACCAGCTCCAACAATTTTGCGGCGA
>JANMYZ010000532.1:0-6117 GCA_031382605.1 Planctomycetota bacterium
GGGCCGCCCCGACATGGCGCTGTTTAAATTCACCAAAGCGATTCTTGCCGGTGAACCGATTGATGTTTTCAATCACGGAAAAATGCGCCGCGACTTCACCTACATCGACGACATCGTCGAAGGCGTCGTGCGTACCTGCGACCACGTAGCCACGGCAAATCCCGCCTTCGACCCGCTGAAACCAGATCCCGCAACCAGCTCGGCCCCGTGGCGAATCTACAACATCGGCAATCATCAACCCGTTGAGTTGACCGTCTTCATCCAAGCCATCGAACGCGCCCTTGGCCGCCAAGCCAAACTCAACTTACTGCCCATGCAACCCGGCGACGTCACCGCCACCATCGCCGACGTCAGCGACCTCACCCGCGAAGTGGGCTTCACGCCCAGCACCTCGATCGAACAAGGCATCGCCAATTTTGTCGCCTGGTACCGCGACTATTACCAAATCGCCAAATAACCCCCTGGATATGGGTAGAGGCGTCTCTACCCATATCCAGGGTCGTTTCATCCGTGGTAGGTCGCGCAGTTGTTCTGATTGACAGATCACGCCTGATGGGAGAACAAACGTATGATCGCCAAAGACATTAAACGCTTATCGAAAAGTGAAAAAATCTTGCTCGTGCAGGATTTATGGGATGACATTTCTGGTGGCTCTGCTGGTCTTCGTGTCACAAATGATGACATTGACTACGTCAACCATCGTCTTGTTGAAATCCGTTCTACGGATGAACCGCTCATTTCGTGGGAAGACTTGAAATCAACCACGGCAGCCAAACGTAAAAAGCGTGACTAAAAATGGATAAGAAAGGGGATAAGAAAGTTTATTTTCGTGCGCGTGCGGCAATTGCTTATTCTCATCACTCCCACTGGTACGATTTGCAGAGATCTGGACTTGGCGCAGAATTTGAACTCTGTGTTGACGCATCCATCCAACAGATTCAAAGACATCATGGAATTGGGACTTTTATTACGAAATCCGTTCGCCGTGTTTTGGTAAAACGGTATCCTTTCGGCATCTATTATCGCAATCACAAAGATCACATTGAAATTATCGGTATTCGTCATTCGCGAATGAAACCATTCAAATAGGGCGGCCTCACTCACCCTCTCCTTGGTTAATGCCTGGGACCGCCGGCTGCCAGCCGGCTAGTGGCAATCTCCCCCAGGCCCGGGACCGCCGGCTGCCAGCCGGCTAGTGGCAATCTCTCTCTCCCGCCCCCCGGAATCGCCGGCTGCCAGCCGGCTAGTGGCAATCTCCCCCAGGCCCGGGACCGCCGGCTGCCAGCCGGCCCGTGGCAATCTCTCCCCAGCCCCCGCAATCGCCGAGTCGTACTCGGCCTAGATGCCAAAGAGCCGAGTACAACTCGGCGATCCCCGTGGCAATCTCCCCACCCCAATCCCGCCACACCCCACAGTGGCTCTCCATCAAAAAACAAAAAACACAGTTTCCCCCAGCATTTTCGCAAGTTAACCAGCAAAAAAACACAACAGACGAAGCCACTTTTGCCCACTGGCAAAAGAAAACACGGTTGATATCTCTACGCCCCTTCGAAACCCAGACGATGCGCGCGAAGCGCGTCCAAGCATCATCTCATCTCAACGATAAAATATATAAAACATTACCGCCCCAGTCCGGCAACCTTCCCCCAGGCCCGGGACCGCCGGCTGCCAGCCGGCCCGTGGCAATCTCCCCCAGGTCCCCGAACCGTCAGCCACCAGCCGGCCCGTGGCAATCTCTCCCAAGTCTCGATCAGCGTTAAAGGCCAATAAATGAATCAGGAACAAATGTGGAAACTGGCACGTCGTCTGCCAGAAATTATTCCGGCCAATGAGCAAGACGGCATTTACCGCCAATGGGCGATTTTCGCAAAAATGACACAACCACAGCGGCTTGATATCGCCATGAAATTATCAGCCGTTGCCTTGCAGGCCCGCCGCGACCGTTTGCAGCGTAAATACCCGCACGCCGATCAGCGTGGCATTTCCTGGGCGATCATTCGCGAAATTGAACAACGTGAACCAAGTGTTGATCCGGTCATTCATTAAATGTTAGGCATGACTGAATTATTGAGCGGAATGAGCCGGGTCGATGTACGTTGGATGCTCGGCGGATCGGTTGCAGCCATGTGCTATAGCGAACCGCGAGCCACATTGGATGTAGATTGCATTCTAGACCTGCACCCAGGCCAGGAAATAAAAATGGTAGAGGCATTCCCAGAAGCTGATTTTTATCTCCCGCCGCTCAATGTCATCGCGCATGAAATTCGTCGCGGCGCACTCGGGTCGTTTAATATTATTCATCATAACACCGGGTTTAAAGCCGATTGCTACCCATGCGGAACCGACGCCTTAATGTTATGGGGCTTGACCAAAGCCGAGCCGTTATCAATTGCCGACTTGATCGTTCCTGTTGCTCCACCTGAATATATCATAGCGATGAAACTGAGATATTTTGCCATCAGTGGGCAAGATAAACACCTACGTGATATTCGCTCTATGATGGCCATCACCACACAAATAGATCGCGAATTGATTGACGAGTGGTCGAGAAGATTTGGCGTTGGTGATGCATGGCGTTTGGCGCAATCCAATTAAAATGAAATTGGCACATTCATATTTTTAGCTCTGCGGCGTTTCGCGTGGGTTCAATCTCCTCGGCGATCCCTAAAAAAAGATTCGGCCCCCGTCCTGGGACCGCCGGCTGCCAGCCGGCCCGTGGCAATCTCCCCCAGGCCTGGGACCGCCGAGCCCCAGCGCGGCATGGATGCCTGAGAGCCGAGTACAACTCGGCGATCCCAGGAAAAAAAAAGATCCGCCCCCAGAACCGCCGCTCACCGCAGTGGTGCTCCCACCCCGCCGCCCGCCTTCCCGCTTATAAAAAAAATCGGTATCGATAGGCCCACAACACCCAAGCCAAGGAAGCAAATCATGGACGACCGTGAAGCTGATCTGCGCCGCCGCATCACCAGCGAGCCCGGCAAATGCGGTGGGCGCCCGTGTATTCGCGGTTTGAGGATGCGCGTGAGCGATGTTTTGGATCTCTTAGCCCACGGGGCATCGGTGGAAGAAATCGTAAAAGACTACCCCTATTTAGAGACCGCAGACATCCGCGCCTGTTGCTGGTACGCCGCACGCCAAAGCGAATCGGTCCCTGTAAAGGTCAAGGGCGTGATCATAACGGTTGGACAGGATTCAGTCGTCAATACCTCGGGCCACGCATTCTTCGGCTCTCAACCCGAAGACGCAGACGAGCCCGTTGCCGGAGTCATAAAGCGGCTGCGCGCAGACCCTCCGTCACTCTCCTGATACGGCCAAAATATCCTGGATCCATTCGTGATCGCACCACGCATTCCCAGCACCAACGTGGAATCGACCGAAATGAGCTCCGCGTCGTTGTTGGTTAGCAGCAAATCAAGTCCTGCCATCACGAACCCAATTGCCGCCCGGTTTTTATCCGACGAAGATCTTGATCTGGCGAATTTATCAGATGCGGAATTTGATCGCCTTTCAGCGATCGCCTGGCGGTCCATGCAGGCCACCAACACCCAGGATGCGGTCATCTACCGTCATGGTTGCTTCGTAGTCGAACCCGGCCACGAGCACTTAATGCCGCTCATCCGCAGCGGTGCGATTTAGCGGTTCAGCAAACTCCCCAAGTCCCGGAACCGCCGCCCCCCAGCCGCCCCGCATCAATCCTCCCAAGTCCCGAAACCGCCAGCCACCAGCCGCCCCGCATCAATCTCCACCCGGCCTGGGACCGCCGGCTGCCAGCCGGCCCGTGGCAATCTCCCCAAGTCCCGGCCCATCCCCCGCCACTCTCCGCAGTAGCTCTCCATCCGTAGCAGCCCCGCCGCCCAGTCGTTGCCCGTCAGTAAAATTCCGCAAACTCCTCAAGTCAAAAAAGCCCAGCCATGTTTGCGCTCGATCTCATAACGGCATGTTCGACTGCTTACATTGACTTCAGCTCTTTCCGAATACCATAAAAACACTATGAAAATGCTAGATATTGATGCCCTTAGCTTGTCAGAGCGCCTAGTTCTCGTTGAAGATATATGGGACAGCATTGCCCGCGACGGGCTCAAGCCATCAGCCGAAGAGCGTGAATTTGTCAGCCTCCGACTGGAGGAAATTAAAAAACGTGGTGGCTTCAAAGGTGTCAGCTGGGATGTGGTCAAACGAAATGCGCAAAAAGCGCGAAAAGCCGCCCTCAAAAAATGAAGATTGAATTTGATGAAATTGCAGAATTTGAATATCACACGGCTTACATTTGGTACGAAAATCAACGCCTAGGATTAGGCCTAGAGTTTGAAAATTGCGTTGAAGCAGCTATTGGATTACTCCTGAGATTCCCCACGATTGGTAGCTTAATATCAAATGATACTCGAAGGATGTTAGTGAGACGCTTTCCGTACGGTTTATATTACAGAGTTAATGGTGCTTTAATCGAAACAATTGGTGTTCGACATTTTAAACAAAAGCCAAAGTTTTTGAAGGTAGTCTAACTAGTCGCACGGGAGCGGACACAACGTCAATTGTTCTTTCCTACCGCCTTCAGCCCGGAACCCCCACCATGACCACCCCATATTTAGAAATAAGCTTTCGTCACGGTCGACCGTTTGCGGCCTATGTTCATTGCGCGGCTCCTCAACCGGTTGCGTCAAGCCGTTCACTAGGACACGGCCTGGTCTTGGACCTCGACTAAAACGGCATCGTCCTTGGCGTTGAGGTAACCGACCCACAACACGTTACCGCTGACACCATCGTCGAAGCGATGAAGCATCACGGCGTTTCCATCTCACGCACAGACCTAGCCCCACTAGCCGCCTAAATTCTCCCCGACTTGGGACCACCGTCAGCCATCAGCCGCCCGTCCTGGGACCGCCGGTTGCCAACCGGCCCGTGGCAATCTCCCCCCGTCCTGGGACCGCCGGTTGCCAACCGGCCCGTGGCAATCTCCCCCCGTCCTGGGACCGCCGCCCCCCAGCCGGCCGGTGGCAATTTCCCCAAGTCCTGGGACCGCCGAGCCCCAGCTCGGCATGGATGCCAGAGAGACGAATACAACTCGGCGATCCCAGGAAAAAATCCGTCCTAGTCCTGCCACTCTCCGCAGTGGCTCTCTCTGCTCCTCCGTCCGCCCCTTGTAAGAAAACGGTTGTTGGACCTGCAAGCGGTAGTTCATCAATCCGCTTTTGCCGCGGATGTAAACGCGGGTCATTACTCATAAAGTTAAGAGCGGTTAAGACCGGTTAAAAGCGCAACATATTCGCGAGCTAGCAGGTGTTGCCGACGGTTGACTTAGTACGTCATGTACATACAGCGTAATTCATGCCGTCTGACCGCTTGCACTTCACGTGGGACTCAGGCAAGAATGCCGACAATAAAAAGAAGCATGGTGTAGATTTTACGGAAGCCTGTTCTGTATTCTACGACGAGAACGCAAAATTAATCGATGATCTCGACCACTCAGGCAACGAAGATCGGTTTATAATCATGGGGCTCTCGGCTAAGTTTCGTGTTCTACTCGTTTGTCACTGTTATCGCGACAATGAGGATGAAATACGCATCATATCGGCTCGAAAAGCCATGAAACATGAAATCAATCAATACAAAGGATAAGGCCATGCGAAAAGAATACGATTTCTCAAATGCGCGGCCAAATCCCTATGCCAAGCGACTCAAAAGACCTATTACGATTCGACTTGATCCTGACGCTTTGGAATATTTCAAAAAGACTGCCGAACTCGTGCACATGCCATATCAGACTTTAATCAATCTCTATTTAAAAGACTGCGCTAATAAAAAACGTAAGCCAGAAATGTCTTGGTCATAAAGGCCCCAGCTAACTAGTCGATGCAGGGGAGCAAACCACGTCGCGTCTTCGGCTTCTCTCTAATGTTTTCGTCCGCCCCCCGATCTTAATGTTAACGCCTCGATCCTAATTCAAATCCCATGCCTCTCGTTCGTTCCATTCCGTTCCAAGTTTGTTTCAAATAAATGCCCCAAGCCCTGGGACCGCCGGCCCCCAGCCGCCCCGCATCAATCTCCCCAAGTCCCGGGACCGCCGGCTGCCAGCCGGCCCGTGGCAATCTCCCCAAGCCCCGGAACCGCCGGTTGCCA
>JANMYZ010000556.1:0-4426 GCA_031382605.1 Planctomycetota bacterium
GACTCAGATTCAGGCGCTGCAAATTTTTGCACTTCGCCACGCTCAACAAACCAGCGTCGGTGATCGCACTGCCATGTAAGTCGAGCCAGAAAATATGAGTCGCTAAACTTTCTAAGTGCTTCAATTGCCCAGCATTGAGCGGCTGTTCAAGATGACTGAGGTCCACCTCTAACGCCGTTCCGGTAGCACTGATCATTGAAATAACGGCGCCTGCATCTTTCAGGATTTTTATGGTGCTGGTATCAGGGCGGTTTAGTTTGGCGCTGGCTTGATCAATGTCCGTTGGCTCTAAATGCAACGACGCGGCTGCGGTAATCGGCTTAGTTTCCTGATCGGCGACTGGTGCGGCGACTGCAACGCCATTAAAAACAGCACCCGCAGCAATCCACTCACGCAACACGTCGGTTTGTGCCTGCGTCAAGGGATCGCCTTTGGCGGGCATGCGATCGTCATCACCTGCTGGTAGCAGCGTCAAATGGTAGAGCGAACTCTTAGCCGGATTTCCCGCCGTTAAAATCTTACCGTTTTTACCGCCTTTTATAATTCCTTCAATCGAGTCGAGTCGCAGATCGCCTTTTTGTTTCTCCGCTCCATGACATGAATAACACCGGTCAGCCAGAATGGGCTGAACGTGTTTGGCATACGTCACCGCATCTGCTGCGAACAGCGAACACGGCAGCATGAGCATGATTCCAAGCGTCAGGAAGTGTCGCATCATGAAAATAACGCCGTGATCGGGCGGCCCTTGTCGGCGAAGGTAAATGGACGCCCGGATGGTGACATCACCACTTGTTCCAGCGGCAAATTGAGCGCATAGCCAATCGTGGCGTTCAAATCGGTGATCAGCGTTTTGCCAGCAATTGGTTCCGCACCGCTGGGGTCCGTCGCGCCATATACTTGACCGCCTTTTACGCCACCACCCGCCAATAACGTGGTGAAAGCTTTGGGATAATGATCGCGACCGTTGTTCTGATTAATCTTTGGACTGCGCCCGAATTCACTCGCGACCACCACCAAGGTTTCGTCAAGCAAACCGCGACTTTCAAGGTCAGGCAGCAAGGCGGCCAAAGCCTCGTCCAAGATATTCGCGTTCGCCTCAACTCGATCAAAATTATCATCGTGGGTGTCCCAACCGCCCAGATTGACCTCCACAAAACGCACATCGTGTTCGATGAGCCGACGAGCCAACAAGCATCCGTGACCAAATTCATGATCACCATAGCGATCTTGCATTTCTGCTGATTCCTGCGTCAGATCAAACGCCGCAAGATCTTTGCTGCCCATCAAATGGACGGCCTCTTGATAAAGATCCTGATAACCGCGAACCGCTTTGTGCGGGAATTCCTTTTCAAATTGCTCATTGAGTTGACCGAGCAAACCCATCCGACGATCAAACGATTCTTCCGTAATCCCACGTGCGCGGGTGCTGTTCTGTAAGCCCGCTTTCGAATTACCTAAAGGCAATGGCGCAAATTTAGCTTCCAGAAATCCCGCACCCGGATGACGACCGCCGCCGCCAACCACCACGTTGCTTGGCAATGTCGGATTACCACGCCCATTAAAATACGACGTCCATGAGCCCAAACTTGGATGCCGAATGGTACCGCGCTGAGCAAAGCTGGTGTGCATCAGGTATTGCGCGGGCTCGTGCGCGCCCTGGGTGGAACTCATGCCACGCAGCAACGCGACCTTGTTCATTTGTTCGGCCATGCGCGGCAAATACTGACTGATCTGCACGCCATCAGCGTTGGTCGACAACGCTTTGGTTGGGCCGCCTGTTTCAGTCCCTGGCTTGGGATCCCAGGTATCGAGGTGACTCATTCCACCAACCATATTTAAGTAAATGCAATTGCGCGCCGTTGGCCGACGACGCAGGCCGACCACTGGATCTGCTGCGGTCGCTAACGGTGCAAGCATGGGTAACAACGTCACCCCCAGCATCGCCCGCGCTGCGCCGCTGATAAAAGAACGGCGTGAGCAATCATCCAGACGATGGGCGAGACGTTTCATGGGCAGATCCTGTGCAGGTGAAATGGTTCAGCGAACAGCTCAGCAAACAGCTCAGCGAACAAAAAGGAATTCATGCGAGTTGATCAACGCCCACGCCAGATCGTTGACGCCATCTTTGTGCGCGGCGATAACCCGAGCGCCAAGGGTAATTTCCGCCCGTGTTGGTTCGCGCGACAAAATGGTGAGCCAAAGAATCTTCACCTTCGCTTCCGCGTTTTTTCCAGTTTGTACGTTGGTCATCAGCGCCGAATGAGGCGCTAGAATCTCCGGCTCAATCAAACCATTCATCATGCTCAACGCCTGAGTTACGGCAGCGCCGTCCGTGCTGTTGTCGATTAAGAGCCGATCGCTTTGGCCGAAAGTCCGGAGGAAATGACCACTTGGCGCCGGAGAGCTCAGTTCCGCAGCGCGTATTAACGGACCAATACCGCCTTTGCCATCGCGTGCTCCTTTGCTCTTACCAAGATCTTTCCTGCTGATCATCGGATCGGCTTGCGCGAGCAATTCATCTCGGCGCTCACCGAGTTCTTTCATTTGCTGTAAGAGCTTCGCTTTGTCCGCGCCGTCACGGGCCTTGGCAATTTTCCCTCTGAGCTCTTGATAATCAGCCCGTAATTTCTGTCCTTCTTCGCGTTTATCGGCGATCGACTGCGCGAAGGCGAAAATCTCCGTTGGCGACTCATCTTTGTGTTTTTCATAAAGCTCATGCAGATTCGTCGCGTCGTTACCTTTGTGCGTATCGACATCAGCAATCGCTAACGTCATCAACGAATCCCACACTTGTTCTGCCGTCAAGCGCCGCAGCTTGGCGCCCTGAAAAGCATAGGCTTCATCCGTGATATCCTGGCGCACCGATTCACGCTGATAGGCATCGGTGGTATAGATGAGCTCCTGAAATTTACGCACATCATATTTCAACGTCACCATCAAACGGCTAAGGAAGTCCATCAATTCCGGATTCGAGGCGACGGTATCGTTCCGCATATTATCAACCGGCTCAATCAATCCGGTGCCCATGACTTTCTTCCACATCCGATTGGCAATCACCTGAGAGAAACGCGCCTGGCCCATCATCCACGCGGTGTAACTTGCCCGTGGCGTGGTGCTTTTATTCACTACGGCGGCTTCACCGAATATCGCATGCGCTTCCACTTTCGCGCCAGCCTGGGCATCCGCATACTGATAGTCATGGGGGAGCTTGATGGATGCCGTATCGGTGTCTTTGACCCCCAAACCAACGCTCTCGCGTAACATTCTTACCGCATTTCTTACTTGCGGTGACGCTGCCTCATATTGTTTTTTCAGCTCGCGCAGCTCTGGGCCATTCTTTGCTTTGCCCTTATCGTTGTAGCCTTTTTCAACGGATGTTCCGCTGGTGAACGCCGCCATCTGAAAATATTCCATTCGCGTCCAGGTGTCAGTTGGATGATTGTGACACTGGGCACAGGCCAACTGCGTACCAAGAAATACCTGAACGGTGTTCGACATATTATCGAGCTGCATGCCGGCATCGCGGACGTAATAACCCGTCGCACCATTGCCACGCGCCAGTGCTGGGCCTTCAGCTTGCAGCATTTCTGAAACCATTTGGTCATACGGCTTATTGTCACGCAAAGCCTGTTTTACCCAATCAATGTAGGCTTGCCCAGGATAACGATCTTGCAGTTTGTTGCTGACGCGCAGCAAGTCCGCCCAGAAATTATATTGATGACTGACGTAGCCTTCACTACCGATGAGGCTGTGTACCAATTTCTCACGTTTATCGCTGCTGCGTTTGCTCAAGAATTCGTTGGCCTCTTGAGCGGTGGGAATGCGCCCCATCACATCGAGATAAACACGCCGGAGAAACGTTTCATCGTTGGTGCGACCCAGCGGTTTGATGCCCAGTTTGACCAATTGCTCAGCGACCAGTTTATCAATCGTAGCCCGAGCATTTTTCAGCGCGTCATCATCCAGGGGCTTCACCGCTGAAATCACCGGCACACTCGCCGACATATCGCCTCCGCGATGAGGATTCGCCGGATCGTCACCGCGCATCGGCATCTGCCATCCGACAATCGCGACACCGATAAGCAGGGGTACGCTCAATTTCATAAGCTGATGCATGGGAACCTCGACAGGAGAGACGGGAGAGACGAGAGAGCAAAAAAGCAAAACACAGCGTTCGGAAAATGAGTATGCGCAAGGTTGTGTCGTGTCGCTGAGGGATTCTCCCACACCCTTGAGATCATGATTTAAAGATGGTCTCCGATATGGGTAGGGCCAAATCGACTCGCCAGGGTGTTCGCTCGGCTGGTCACACCAATACCGAAATATGGCTCTGCGACGTTCTGAGTAGGTCTTTTCTAAGTCCGAGAGACTCATTAAAACGGAGAAAATCGAACAGGAGGCGCGGAGACGCGGAGGTGAGAGGAGT
>JANMYZ010000565.1:0-13212 GCA_031382605.1 Planctomycetota bacterium
AGCACATCATGACTACGCATGAGTTCGAGCACGCGTCCATGCGGAAGCGATGGATGATACGTCTGTGCGGCAAGCGCTTGGTCTAATGCGGGACAATCGGCAACGCGACTGCCGACCACGGTCACCGCGATATCGTTGCCGAGCGAACCAATCGCCTCGAACAAATAGCTCATCCCTTTGCGTTGCGATAGGCTGCCAACATACAGCACGCGCAGTGGACCCGTGGTGCTCCAGGTGCGTGGTTCAGGGGATGGCGTCGGTGCGCCATACGGAACGACATGCACTTCGGCAAGTTTTCCAGGATACCGTTTCAGCGTTGATGCGGTGAATTGGGATGCGACCACAATGACATCCGCTTGCGCCAATTCGGCATCTTTACGCGCACGTTTCTGGGCGCTGTCTTGAGTTCCGCCCAAAGTCACGGCCCATGCAGGGGCCAATTCTTGTTCGCTGCGGCAAATGTCATCGAAGGCGCGCCAGTATCCGATCGGTAGATCGTAAACGGTTCGTAGCCCGAGTGCGCGCGCAGCGGCGAAAGTATCGGCAGCGCCGTCTTCGAAGGCGTAGACCGCAGAAAGATCATCACGTTGAGTCAGTCGTTTCGCGATGCGTTGATCGAGATCGCGATAGACCGCGTCGACGCAGCACCAACCGGTTTCATGGCGACTGGCCGTTTTCCAGCCCAGACGTTTGCACAGTAAACGAGCGGCCTCGCGCCACGGACGGGTATGCAAACGCGGGCGAAGCTCGCTGGGGAAACTTCGCCGGAGCAGTTCTTCTCGCAGAGCACGCGGCATGAGCGAGGTGAATGCGCTCTGTGGATCGAACGCAAGGCAGGTCCACGCTTCGGCGAGCACGCCAGCCTCGTGTAAAGCGAGCGCCGTGTGGCGCATGTTCTGATTCCCGGTCGGATGACTCAGAATAAACATGCGCTCAGTGGCTTTGCGTTAGGTGATGAAACCACGGTGCAACTTGTTCGCCCAGACGTTGACGATTGTGCTGATGATACCAGTGATGGCCGTGTTCTGCGATTGAACGAAGCGATGAACCATCGGCCATTCGTTCAAGGTCGATCAGATTGTATCCGGGAACCAAACCATCATGAACGGACTGCTGGGTTTCGCATGCGATGGCCATGCCGTGCGCAGCATAGGCGGCGACCACTCCGGATTTTGCCAACGGACTTCCCTGATTGTGAATCACTCCGATGGAGCAACGCATCAACAGTGCGGAGAGCGCAGCGGTCGGCAAAATACCATGCGTCACCGTCGTCAGCCCAGGGAACTGAATCGGGCGAGACAGCGGCGCACCGACGTCATGAAGTTCACGAATGCCGCACGAGCGGGCTAAGGCGATGAGGTGATCACCCAGCTGATCATAGGCGCGTTGGCGATTCACCGCGCGACCGAAAACCACCATAGCGGGCAGACGCTGCGACCACGGCATGAGCGTTTTCGGCTCGCCCATGTTGGACAGCACGGGCATCACGGGAATGGCTCTGCCAAGTATGTTGGTCAGCCACTGAGCATAGACCTGATTCGAAGTCCAACAGGCATCCGACATACGCGCAAGAGCAGCAGATAGCGCGCGCTGCGCGGCGGAATACCAGAACGCTTTTCGCCACGGCCAACCCATGGCGAACAGTTCATGAAACATCACCACTAAACGGCGATCCTTCGCTTGACCACGCCACTGTTGCAATCCGTCGATCAGCCAATTCGGACAACCTTTGCGTGGTTCGTACGCATAATTGACGAAATGCAGCAGCACGTGTTGTTGTCCAGCAAGTGCGGCGAGTAATGCTGCCGCTGAGGGTTCGCGCAACACGCTCGCGGGCAGCGTTCCATCTGGCTTCCACGCGGGATCGGTCACTAAGAAGCGCGAGGTCAGTCCTTGGGTCGCAAGACAGTCGCTTAATTGTACGGCGTAGTCGCCCAAGCCATCAATGGCTGGAGGCAAGCGCGGCACGATGTGAAGAACTCCGCTCATGTGCGACGGTAGATGCGCCCGATGGCGGATCCGAGTTTGATCGCCAAGCGGCGACAGCGAATGGTGAACGGCGTGAAAAGTCGCAATGGCTGCTCAACGTTTTGCCAGAAACATTTATCGGGCAACGTTGGTGGTCGTCCTTTGAGCGCTTCCCGGATAAAGAGTTTATCCCATGGTTTGGGCCGGCCCTGAGCGTGTGAAAGAACGTAACCGCCAGGAATAAAATCCATGCCATCTTGGCCGATAATTGACAGCGGCACGGTGGTGCCATCCAGCACGGCATTGAGCGCGTCTTGGTCGGTCATGTGAAAAAGGAACGTGCGGTCTTGAGGGAAAGCCGTACCAAGACCGCCGATGGCTGGCGCCATCACTTCTTGCGCGCGCACCCATTCTTCGAGCAACGATCGATGTGCGCGTGAAACGCCAATAAAACCGCCGTTGACATAGGTGTTCACCTGTTGACGGAAGCGTAGGCCATGCGGTGTAAAGTAACGCTCCCAGGCGCGGCGTAGCGGATGACCAACGGGACACTGCGCATTGATATCGGCACACAGCGACACCGCGTCGCTGGTCCATGCTTCGATAAAATCCCAACGGCATTTCACCACGATGTCAGGGTCGATGTAAAAGATTCGTTCGGCTTGTGGAAATACGTGGTCGAACAGCCGCAGCATGAACTGCGGTTTGTGATTAGTGAAGTGATCAGCAGTTTCCATGCGGATGAAATGCAAGGTCAGGTCGCCGACGCGCCAGCGTTCACCAACGACTTCAACGGTGCACTGATCTAGCCATGATGGTAACGGGCCACGATAGCCGATGCAGAATGTTCCAGTGAAACCAGCAGCGACCAATGAGTTCGTCAGTGCGCCGACTCCGATGGAGTAGCGTTTTTCGAACATGGTACAGATAACAGAAGTGCTGGTCATGCGGCACCAAATTTAAAAAGGTATGGTTGAGACATGAGAGAGGGGGTGTTTACCGTTGCGAAAAGGCGCGCTTCGCGCGCATCGCCTGGGTGCACGTATGCACCGCGCTATGAACGGAAGCCGAGTGATGAGCCAATAAGTTAGAGCAGAATTAGAAGCGACTGTCGGGCACGTTGATGGTGTCGCCTGCACTCAAAATCGGTTCGGGCAGGCTGATTTCGCCATTGAGAATGCCTTGGACATTGACGATCTGCACCCGTTCGCCAACGCGGATCAATTGAACCAGATCGCGGCGGGCAAACTGTTCGAATCCTCCGGCAAGAGTAATCACTTTGCTCACGGTCAATTTTTCATTGGTCGGAATGGTAAAGGCACCGCTGTTTTTCACTTTCCCCGTAACGTAGACCCGCTGAACACCAAGTCGTGGAACATTGATCATGTCATTGGGCATCAGCACGATGTCTTGGGTCAATTGTTCGGGATGAGCGGCAGCAAATACGGGTAATGATTGTTTGATGCCAGGCCGCGCTGGATCGTCGCGAATCACGACGACGCCAGCCAGATCGGCGTCGGCGAGGAACCCTCCGGCCTGGCCAATGGCCTGCATCGCCGTGGTGCGCGCGTAGGGGGCTAAAGAAATGGAGTCTTGGCGGGCGACGTTGCCCAGTACATAAATTTTTCGTGGCGCCATTTCAACAATCGTGGCGGTAACTTGCGCAACGCGCAGGTAATCTTTTTCTAGACGTTGTTTAATTTCGCCGATCACGCTGGCCACGGGACGTCCGACTAATTCACTGATATCGCCAATGAGTGGGAACGCACATCCACCGGTTTCCGAAATGCGCGCAGTGACGGTCAAGTCGGATTGATTAAATACCTCGAAGCGCACTAAATCGCCAGGCGTCAGACGATAATCACCTGCGGCTTGGCTGCTATTGCTTGGAGCGGGAGCGACTGGCGGTGCCGAAGGGTTGGTGCTTGGGTTAGGAATCGCTGGAGTGCTGGCTTCGCCAGCGGCGAGCATCGATGCGAAGGCGATGATCAGTGACCAGCTTGTCCAACGGGCAAGCCAATGGGATAACGTGTAGGAAATAGATAGGTTAAAAGGCGGTGCGGTAAGGGGCATGTAACGAGAGTTACCTATGATCAGGAGTTGCAACAGAGACTAGCTCATAGAGTTGAGGACGTGACTGTCCAGCGTAGCGAAACTCAGCTATCCATCTGCATGTGCCTGGGTAGCCGATCATCAGGAAATCAGTCGAGATCTTCATCACACGTTGTCTCGTCGGCGGTGGGCCTGTCGGCAGCGTTCAACGACGCATGAAGGAGGGACGGCGATCGAGTGAGCATCTCTTACGTTATCGTATGTAACTCTAACCATGGTTTACAAACCATGACTAGTCCTAGTCTGGTAAGCGTATGGAAACTCAGGCATCACGCCATTCACCTCACCCAGCGCAGAGCGCGGGACCAATGACCATTGGTTACCTCGCCCGTATCCTGTGGCAGCGCAAATGGTCGGCGCTGATGGTGGCGCTGATGGTCGGTTTTGGCGTCCATCATTTGAGCACGTTGATTGTTCCCATGTATCAAACCTCGGCGACCCTTCGCCTTGATACCAGCGGGCGTGGAGCAACGGCCAACGAAAGTTCATCGAATGTGGCCGATCTCACGCTGCTGAATACCCAGCGAGATATGTTGTTGTCGAGCAAGGTTTTGCAGCGCGCCTACGACAACGGCCCGTTGAAGGAAAAAACGGCCTATAAAAACAGCGGCAATGGGCCGACTCTTTTTGCGAGTCGACTGGGCGTGGATGTGAGTCGTGACAGTTATCGCATGACCGTGTCGTTGCGTGACGAAGACGGATACGATGCGCAAAAGGCATTGAATGGGTTGGTCGATGCCTTCATGGAAGAGCAGGCCGTGCAACAAGTCCAAAGCAAGGCGAATGAGTTATTGTTTCACACCAAGCAAGTGGAAGTCACGCGCGAAAAGCTAAATCAAGCACGTGCACGTGAGCGAGAATTGCGCGAGAAACATGCCCTCATTTCGGCGAATCCCGAAGATAACTTTGCCGCCTCGCGATTGATCACGCTCAATAGTCAGCGCACGGTGCTAGACCAACGTCTGGCGAGCAGCAACGCGGTGTTGGCTCAATTATCGGGGGTGGACAAGAACTATCCGCTGACGAATGACGGCGATGGTGCCGTTTTGCCGCAAGTGACACAGGTGACACCGCGAGTCAGCGCTCTATTAGAGGTTGCCGACATTGCCAAGGATCAGCAGGTCATCGATTTGCAGAAATCCGTATCGGCTCTGCGTGCCGATGAGGCGCGTTTATCGCCAGTATATTTGCCCAAGCATCCGAAAATGAAGGAAGTACTCGATGCTTTGGCGTTCAAGCAAAAGGAACTCATGAAGGCGATCGAGAGCGCGCGAAGCCGCATAGTCAACGAGCGCAGCGAGATCGATAGTAACTCAACGTCATTGAATAAGCAGATCGATGAAGCCAAGGCCGCGCTGACAAGTTACCGTAACGCGCAGCTGGAACTTCAGGCGCAGGCGGAAGAGACCCGCACGCAAGAGTTACTCTATCAACAGGCGAACTCACGTTTCAATGAAAAAGATCTCGCTAGCCGCCGTGAAGGGGCGAAAATGATCCCGATGGATCCTGCGCAGGCATCCCTGATACCGTTGAACATTCGTCCACGCACTTTTCTGGCGGTGTCGGTGGCGATGGGCATTCTTGCCGGTATGTGCGTAGCCTTGTTATTGAACGCGCTTGATAAACGTGTCCGTAGTCACGTCGTGGCTGAAGACCTAACGCGCCTGCCGGTGATTGGTCGTTTGCCGTTGATGCGGCGCATGCCCAAAGTCAAACAACGCGAAGATACTAAGGAAAACCAGCAACTTTACGAGGCATTTCGTGACCTGCGCACGGCCTTGCGCCTCTATCGAAAAGGTGATGGCTGCCAGGTGCTGGGCGTGATGTCGTGTGGGCCAACCGAAGGTAAAACCACGGTCGCGGGATTTCTGGCCACGAGTTTAGCGGAAGCAAATATTCGCGTGTTGCTGATCGACGGCGACCTGCGACGTCCATCGCTGCATACTATGATGGAAGAAGACGGCGATCAAGGTTTGGGCTCGCTGTTATCTGGCGATGTCAGCGACTGTGTTCCGACGCCCACGACATTGCCTAAACTCGATTTCATGAGCGCGGGTAAGGGCTTAGCCAATCCGGCGGAACTGCTGCACAGCCGCCAATTGCCTGAGTTAATCGCTCATTGGCGCACATTGTATGACTACATCATCATTGATACGTCACCGTTAGCGTTGGTGTCTGACGGCCTGTTGTTTGGTGAATTAGCCGACGGATTGTTGTGGGTGGTGCGCGATCGGATTTCGCGTCGGGATGTCATCCGTCGCGTGCGCGAGCTGTTGCAGCCACTCGCCCCGCGTTTATTGGGGTGCATATATAATGGCGATGCTGCCTATCGCTCTCGTTACGGTTACGGCCACACGGCTTATGGTCAGGCACCAGCCCGACCACAACCGACGGCAACGTCACGTGGGTGACGCATGAGCGACGATCCTGATCTGACGATGGCAGAACATAATGACAGCGAACAGCCGCTGGGCAGCGATGGTGAGCATCAGCGTGCGGTGCTCGGCGATGTCGAAGCGCAATTTCGTTTAGGCGAACGTTGCCGCACCGGTCGCGGTGAAAAACAGGATAACGCTCAGGCATTTCAGTGGTATCGCATGGCCGCAGCAGCGGGGCATGCGGGCGCGCAAAACAGTCTTGGCACCTGCTTGACCAAGGGCATTGGCTGCGAAAAAGATATTTTGGCTGGGGTTGAATTCTTTCGCCAAGCGGCGGCTCAAGGATTGCCACTGGCGATGAATAATTTGGGCAGCGCCTACCGTAAGGGGCAAGGTGTGGCGCAGAGTCATGAACAGGCCGTGGCGTGGTTCAGCCGCGCGGCCTACATGGGATTGGCGAGCGCACAAAATAGCCTAGCGAACTGCTTTCAACACGGCGAAGGCACCCCGGTCAATGCCGTAACGGCTGCCACGTGGTATCGCAAGGCCGCTGAGCAGGGATATGCCCTCGCACAACGAAATTTGGGCAGTTGTTATCGTGATGGTTTTGGCGTCGACCGCGATCTGGTGGAATCGGCCAAGTGGTACGCCAAGGCCGCGCATCAAGGCAATGAGTACGCGCAATATCATTTGGGAATGCTCTATTTATCCGGAAGTGGAGTCGAGCGTAATGCCGAGTTGGCAGCAGAATTTTTCAGGAAAGCGGCTCACCAAGGTTTAGCTCGGGCACAATTTCAGCTGGGTATTTGTTACTTACGCGGCGATGGCGTGCGTATGGATCTTGACGAGTCGTCACGTTGGATGCGACGTGCGGCGGATGCCGGATCGGCCGATGCGCAAGAACACCTTGGGAAAACGGAAAGCAAACCGAGCACGGGTAAAACCACGCGTCGGCAAATTAAGCCAGTCAACAAGGCGCTCGTTTTAGAGTCTGAACCCACTCCGCTGCGTGGATCTACGTGGTCGCCGTCGGCTGTTTCGTCGGTGCCGCCATGGCCGACGGAGCCGCCGCCGTCCATCGCGGGACCGGCGTTGATGTCATCGCAAGACCTTGGCGTCAAAACCACCAGCGTGCCGCGTGATTCGGTTTCGTCGTCGACACTGCAGCTGCCTGGCGCTGATGCGGTTGTTTCGGTTCCGACTCGCGCTCCATCAATTTCTCTTCAGTACGATTACGTCGCCTCCGATACCGTCGGCGAGCGGACACCGGCGGCATTGCCAGCGGTGCATGATGTGGTTTCGTCGCTGACAACGTCAGTTGCGTCCGTTCAGTCGCCGCTGGCGCCGACAAAACCGCAATCGACAACCCCTGCTGTTTCGGTTCCGTCGCCGGCTCAAATACCGCAGAAAGAAACGACAGCGGCTTCTTTGGCGCCGTCTGATCGTGCTCCGGTTTCGCAACCTTCGTCGAGACGCATCACCGCAACTTTGCCAACGACTCCGGCCTATGCCCGCGATCATCATGCTGATCAAACGGTTGAGCCATTTACCGATTCACTGACCAAGCCTCCGCCCATGGTTGGTCATGCTATTGCTCCAGCGACAGCGGCTTTTTTCGCCAGCAGTCGGCCGACGGAGCCGGGTCACATTTCACCGGCAGCGGTTCAGCTTCATCAGCAGGGTGTGGCTTGGCTTAAAGGTGACGGCGTTGCGATTAATAAAGCGCAGGGCGTTGTCTGTCTTACCAACGCGGCAAAATTGGAGTATGCGCCAGCGATGCACTTGCTGGGTCAATGTTACGAAAAAGGCGATGGTATCGCGCAAGATAAACAGCTGGCATTATCGTGGTATCGACGCGCCGCTGACCTCGGCAATGCATCTGCTCAGTGTCAACTCGCCGCACATTTGACGTATGGTTGGGGCATAAAACGCGACCTTGCATCAGCCGTGCAGTGGTACCTGCTTTCAGCCGCGCAGGGTCACGCACCGGCGCAATATCAACTTGGCGATTGTTTTGCGAAAGGTTGGGGCGTGAAACCCGATCTGGTCCAAGCCGTGTCGTGGTGGGAAAAAGCCGCGCAGCAAGGCCATCAGGACGCTCAGGATAGTTTGAAGAAATTCCGTCGCTGAAGCCGTCATGTATTCACGATTGACCTCCAACGTCCTGCCGGGCAGTTGGTATGTCTCAATTCGTCGTTACACCGCGCATTCATTCACCTATTGCTAAGGATCCAGTGATGTCCCTGATCTCGCTTCGTCGGTTCTGGTTTCTTGCCCTGTTGACCGTTGGCTGTGCTGGGCAAACCGTGGCCGCCGAGCCCTTCGAAATCAAGGCTGGCGACCGCGTGGTGGTGATTGGTGATACGTGGTTTGAGCGCGAAGGCGTCGCCGCAGAGTTGGAGACGCTCATGCATCAGCGCTGGGCGCCGCGCAACTTCAGCGTGCGCAATTTGTCGTTTGCGGCGGACCGTCCCGACGGCGTATCGCGGGCCAGTTTCGATCCGGCGGCGGTGGGATTCAAGCGCTTGAAAGAACAATTAGCGCTCGTGAAACCGACGGTGGCGATCATTGGTTACGGCATGGCAGCAGCGTTGGAGGAAATGACTTACCGCGCCAACGACTGGACGCTCAATCCGGACGTGGCGCGCTACGGCAAAGATTTCACCGCCGCACGTTTTCAGAAAGATTTGAATCAGTTAATCTCAGCTCTGGATGAAGTCTCTGGTGCTCCGGTGCGGGTCATTTTGGTCGCGCCAATCCGACCAGAAGATTTGCGCGCCAGTCGACCACGGCTGCCGGATCCAGCAGGGCTGCGTCAGCTTTTGGCTGGTTACCAAGCCGCGATTGCAGCGGTGGCTAAAGAGCGCGGAGCCCGCTTAGTCGATACGCCAGCGTTGATTCCCGCGCAGGCCACGTTGACCTTCAATAGCATCCACCCGACATCAGAAGGCTTGGCGCAATGGGCCAGTTTCGTTGCCACCGATCTGGGTTGGGCAAGTCAAGGCGAACGGATTTTGACGACAGCCCAGAACACTGCGCTGCGTGCGGCATTGGTGCGCAAGAACGATCTTTTCTTTCATCGTTGGCGCCCAGCAAACGTCCCGTACCTGTTTACCTTCCGTAAGCACGAACAGGGAAATAACGCAAAAGAAATGCAGCAGTTCGATGCCTTGCTGGAAAAGGCAGATGCGCTGATTGCCGCGTTGTTGACCGGCGGTGAACCAGTGCCGTTGCCCGCCAAGATGGCGCCGATGCCGGTTGATACCGCCGCGCCGAAACCAGATTTTAAAATGGATTCGGGAATGTCCGCCGAACTGTGGGCGGCCAATCCGCTGATTTCTAAACCACTGCATTCGTATTGGGATACCAGCGGGCGTATGTGGATTGCGTCAACGCCGATTTATCCGCAGATTGAGCCTGGAGCCGTGGCCAGTGACCGAATTTTCATTGTTGAAGATACCGATCACGATGGCAAAGCCGATCGCTCAACGATTTTTTCAGATGACTTATTGATTCCCAGCACCGTTGCGCCGGTGGAACGCGTCGACGGAAAATTGGAAGCCTATGTGGGCGCGTCCACCGATCTCTTTTTGCTGACCGATACCAGCGGCGACGGCAAGGCGGATAGCAAGCGCGTGGTGTTGTCCGGCTTTGGCGCGGAAGACACGCATCACACGGTTCATACGTTATTTTGGGGCCAAGATGGTCGCCTGTTTATCAACCAAAGTATTTATACGCACACGCATCTTGAAACGCCGTGGGGCGTCGTGCGTTTGAATGCTGGTGGAACATTTGCTTATGACACCGCTAGCGAACGGGTCGAAGTATTGATGAAAGGCATGTGCAATACGTGGGGTCACCAGATGGATAAAGAAGGTCAGTCGTTTTTTACCGACGGTTGTGGTTACGAAGGCTTGGTCTGGGGTTTACCAAGCATGGTCATTCAATTCGGCGAAAATTCTAAATTTACTGGGCCAAGTATCAGCAACGGAAACTATCCAAAGTTTGCTGGACTTGAGTTAATCCACAGCCCGCTATTTCCCGCTGATTGGCAGGGGGACGCCATTACCTGCGATTTCCGCGCGCATCGCATGGTGCGCATGGGCATCAATGTGTTGGAGGGTAAGTCCGGCTACGTCAGTAGTGACAAACCAGATTTGATGAAAACCAGCGATGCGTGGTTTCGTCCCATTGATGTCAAACATGGTCCTGATGGCGCGCTGTATTTGGCCGACTGGACCAACCCCATCATCAATCACGGTGAGGTCGACTTTCGCGACAGCCGCCGCGATCACGTGCATGGACGCATCTGGCGAGTAGCGCCGACCGACGTGAAGCCATTGACCTGGACCCCGGTTCATGGCCGCACCATTCCTGAGCTGTGCCAAGCATTGATCTCTGAGAATTTTTGGGAGCGCGATTGCGCACGGCGCGTGCTGGCATCACGCCTTGATGATGCCGCCGATAAGCACATTCGTACGTGGCTGCGTGGGCAAACCAAGTTGGACAAGAAGGAGCGCATTGCGCTGTCGAGCGGTTTAAGTGCGGTGTATATCGCCGCGCATCGACCATCGTTGCTCGATGAGAAAGAGCAGTTGATCGAGCGTACGCCATTGAGCGACTTGCTCTTCGCCCGTCATCCCACGGCGGACCTCAGCCAGGCACAACGCTTGGCGAAGCTCAAAGATCTTTTCATCAACGGTTCGCCGCGCACGCAAATCGAAGCGGCTCGGGGATTGGCGCGGATGCCCAGTGTTGATGCCGCATTGGTCGTCCTCAGCGGCATTCGCACGGAGCTGATTTCAACCGATCCATTTTACGCGTTCGCTATGCGTATGACTTTGGACGACGTGGCCGAGCCCATTTTGGAAATGATCGCCGACGGTTCCTGGAAAACCAAGATCACCGGAAAAAATACCGTTGAGGACCTGGCTCGGGTGCTGTTGCTCCTGCAAGGCGATCAAGCGGCCCCAGCCGTGAAAGCACTGTTGTCGCAAGGCGAGTGGAAATTGAGTGCTGATGATTGGGGTGCGCTCATTGCCCACGCTGGCGACGCTCAGGCAGTCGGGCGACTCTATGGATATTTAGACCTGAAAGCGAAACCCGAGGGTTTAGGTCGTGAAGCCAAAATCTTAGACTGGTGCGCGCAGGCAGCCAAACGCGGCGTGGTGATTTCTGCTGAACAACCGCCGCTCGCAGCGTGTGTACAGCACAACGACGCTGCCATTCGTTTGCCTGCGATACGTCTCGCGGGAATGTGGAAACGTGCTGACCTGGTATCGACGATCAGTGCCGCCGTTACGAACAAAGCCGTCGGCAAAGAGGCTCTGGCCGCGCTCCAAGCCATTGGTGGCGAATCAGTGGTAAAAGAACTGACGACGTTGATCTCGCAGGCGACCAGCACCGCAGATCGCGCTGAAATCCTGGCGGCTCTCGCCAAGATTGACGGAGCTAAAGCTCTGGCGGTTGCCGTGCCATTCTTAAAGTCCGCGCCCAATGTGAACGAAGCTGGCGCTCTGTGGCGCGTGCTGTGGGCTGGAAAAGGAATCTTGGAGCAAGTAGCCAAAGCTGGTCTGCCAGCCGATCTGCCCGCTGCGGCGATCACCTCGGGTTTGTCGACCACGAAAGAATTAGGCGGGCGTGGCAAGGCCGTGGCCGCACTCTTCCAAGCTGCACAGCCGAAGGCCGAAGTCGTAGTTCAAGATACCGGTGCGAAACCGGCCGACCTTGCAGGTTGGGTGGCGCTGACGCAACGCGACGGCGTGCCGGCAAAAGGTGAAGCGCGTTATTTTGCGCTCGGCTGCGCGGCCTGTCATGCCATCGGTGGTGCTGGCGGAAAACTTGGTCCAGACATGACAACCCTGGGTGCCAGCGCGCCGCTCGATTACATCGTCGAAAGCGTGCTCCAGCCGTCACTCAAAGTGAAGGAGGGTTACCACTCGGTCACCTTCCGTTTGAAAGATGGCAACCTGGTCACCGGTATTGCCGCCAATGAAACGGATCGCGAAGTGACCGTCCGTATGGCTGCCAGCGAACAAGTGCTGGCCAAGGACACCATCGCTGGACGTGACATCGTTGCTGGTAGTTTGATGCCGATGGGCTTGGCTGATCTGCTGCCGGCAGCAGATCAAGCGCACCTCTACGCGTTTCTTTCTCAGCTTGGTAAGCCAGGTCCGTTTGATGCCAGTGATGGCAAAATAGCCCGCATTTTACGGGTCTCTGCGACTTTGCCGGAAGGTGCCGCGCCTGATCTGGCGAAGCTGCAACCAGCATATGCGACCGTCGATGGTCGCATGCTGACGCGCGCTTGGCGCACTCCGATCAGTGCGATTGAAGGCACCAAGGATGTCTACGCCATGGCGCAAGTGGATGTTCCGGTCGCCGGACAACTGATCATCACCGTCGAAGGCCAAGAACGTCCCTGGCTCGACGGAGTCCGCTTCAACGCGGGCGAAACCAGTCGCGCGGTCACCGCTGGCCGCCACACCATCGCGGTGTTGGTCAGCCGAGAGAAACCGCAAAATGGACTGCGCATCAGCGTTAATGCCGGGCGTTTCATCACGCCGTGAACGGGTGATGTCGCCGTGGGCATCGCAAACCCTCTGGCAGTTTCACCGACCTCTCCATCATCCGCGCCCATGGCCATCCACCAATCCAACCGTTTTACCGCTTTGACCGCCAACCAGCCAGTTCCCATTATCGTTAACGGCGCGGCCGGACGTATGGGCAGCCGCATTTTGACTTTGGCTGCCAA
>JANMYZ010000575.1:0-8178 GCA_031382605.1 Planctomycetota bacterium
TGCCAATCGCCGACGTTCGATAGCGTCCAGCTCTGGGTTTCCTGACCGTCGCGCGTCCAATTGGTGACGCGGTTTTCGTTGTCGTAGCCGAACGTTTGCAGGTCAGCGAGGAATTGATGGCCTTCGTAGGTCTTGCGTTTATTGGCGTCGTAAGTGTAACCGAAGCTTGTCACATCAGGAACCGCGAGCGTCGCGACGGTATTGTCCGTGTTGTGGCTACGTGATTCGACCAGGCCGTTACCGAGCGTCGTCGTGTACAGGCGACCACCGACATCGTAGACGCGACTGGCGACGGAACTGCCGGCGTAGCCGGTGGTCAGCAGCTGATTGCGCGTGGTATAGGTGCGCGTGGTTTGCTGGCCGCTGGTTCTCTTTCTGCTCACGCGTCCCCCACCAAGATGACGAGCGCCGCAGCGCGACCAGAGGGTAAGTCCGCACGTAACGCAGCGGAGTTCCCAAGGTGAGCGACGAACGCGATGACGCACACAAAGATCGTCGGCTCCGCGCGATAAACGCGAGAAATCCTCAGTGAAATCACGGCTTTTATGCCCACCACATGCATGGCAGGACCCCACGGTAGCGACCAGTAATTCTAGCGAAAAATTCCGTGAATCCGTGACGGGAAAGACACACCCACGCCCACCATTCGCGACAGCAGTTACATCCTTTGTCTTTTCCTTTGTCTTTTTCCCTGCAATAGAACACAGAGCACCAGTGGAAAGGACAAGAAGTGAGGTGGAATCGTCAGCTCATCTTCTGGGTGAGCGTTCAAAAATGTCTACCTCGTAATCTGCTCTGGTCCTCTCGTCCTTGGTGTTCTACCCATCGCGGCATTTAGGTTAAGTACGATGCTGAACGATGATCCTAAAAAACGCAGTAGAGAACCATTTTACCGCAATACCCCGTTGGGGCACTTAGCCGCCAAGAGCGCAATACCCCGTTGGGGCACTTAGGACTTACAGTAAAAACAAGAGTCACCCGTTTGGTGAAGCCATGGATCACCTAGATTTTGAGTCTAATCCTTGATTTTCTTGGCGACTTCGCGTCTTTGCGGTGGAAGTTCAAATTTCATCAGCAGTTTTTAAGATGATGACAGCTGGGCCGCTGACCACAGGTGGTTGGCAGCCCAGCGTTATGCTTAATGTTGGAACATCTTGTCTTTGTCGTTGCCGCCCGAAATCAGATAGGCGAGTAAGTCGAGCATCTCATCTTGATTGAGCCGATCGATCAGGCCGGCTGGCATAATCGAGCTCTTGAGTACGGATTTACTGGCAATATTCGCGATGGCCACCGTCGTGATCAATGAGGCATCGATCGGGTTGGTGGCGATGGTGAGGTTTTTACCGTCTTCCGTGATGACGCGTCCCATAAAGACGCCACCGTCTTTGGTGACGATCATGGTGCTTTGGTATTGGTCAGAAATAACTTTCGATGGCTCAATAATGGATTCGAGCAAATCGCGCGCGCTGAACTTGGTTCCGACACTTGAAAGATCGGGGCCAGCCGCGCCGCCTTCGGTGGCAAAGCGGTGACACGCGGTGCACTGTGAAGCGGCGAAAAGATTCTTGCCGTTTGTGAAGTCACGCTTGCTGAGTGCGCCTGGGGCCTGGGCCATGGCTGCGGCTTCAGCCATAGTCCAGTTACGTCCTGGGCCCTTGGCCTGTACGACGGGGGCTTCTTTCGCTGGCGTAATTTTGGCCAACGAATCGGTCACTGCTTGGCGTTCACCTTCAGGCACGTTGTCCCACGCATCTTTGCGGATCACGCGAATGAAGCCCTTATAGCTATTTCCGCCTTTGCCGGTGGTTTCAGCTTCTTGGAAGAACGCGAAGTATTGTTGGCGGAAATTTGCGGTCCAACCGACTTTCGTGGTGCTCAAAGCCAAGGCGTAGGCCAACTGTTGTTGCTGTGGCTTTGAAGCCAGAGTGTTGGCCACGTCCTTGCCATAACCTGGATTGCGTGCGATCAATGCGCCAAGATCGAAGGAAATGGTCGAGGTTTCATTGCTCGCCATTTGAAACAGTGATTTCGCTACGGCCGTTGGCGAACCGAGCACGCACAGCACGGCAGAAAGTTCGCGATTCAGTCGCCAATCGCTGGATGGAAACAACGGATCCAGTTTGTCGGTGATCCGTTTCGCCATGGTCGCATCAGGCATGCCCATTCGCGTTACCAACAATTGTATGGCACGGAGCGCTTCTAATTGCAGATCGACATTCATTTGAGCGATGTCGAGTTCGAGCGCCGACGTCAGTGCTTTGGCTTGCAGCGCTTTGTCGCCGCAGCGAGCGAGCGCAATCAATGCGGTGATGCGCGCTTGTGGCTTTGCTTCGCCGAAGACTTTATCCTGCCATGTGGCGACGGGTTGATGTTCAATCGCGGTACGTGCGGCAAAGCGGATGAAGCGATCGGCATTGCCGAGTTCTGGCCAGGCCGCAGCAACTGCCGCAGGATTTTGACGACCATGGAACGTTTCCAGTTTGTGACGCAGGCCAGCCAATTCGGTTGGTGCCACCGCCTTCACCGCAGCGGTTGATTCTTTTCCGGTATAAGTGACGCGATACAGCGCCGATTGAGTGCCGCGTCCACCGATGGCGAAATACATGGCGCCGTCGTGGCCAATGACCATGTCGGTAAAGGGCAGTGGTTTGCCTGAGACAAAGTCCTCTTTCGTCGCTTTAAAACTGGCGCCCTGCGGTTCCAGGTGAATCGCGTACATGGTGCCGTACGTCCAGTCGAGAATGAACAAGGCTTGCTGATATTTAGCCGGAAATTTCGCGCCCGTGCCGAACGAAGTCCCAACCGGACTGCCTGGACCGATGTCGATGACCGGCGGTAAAGTTTCGGCAACGTACGGCAAAGGATTACCGGAACCGGAACGCCAACCAAAATCGCTGCCGCTGGTGACGTGGCAGACGCGCGTTGGGCGGTACCACGGCGTACCGAAATCCCATTCCATGTCGGAATCCCAGGTGAAGACCTCGCCATTACCGTCCTTCGCCATGTCGACTTGGTTGCGATAGCTGATGCTGACTAAATCCCAGCTCTTGCCTTCGGGATCGGTGCGCGCGATCCAGCCACCTGGCGCAATAACGCCCTTTGCGTGACCATTCGGATCCCAGTGACGTGGCAGAAAAATATCTTCAGCCCAGATTTTGGGCGCCAAATACGTGTCGAATTTATCCAGTGGCGCGGTGTGGTTACCCGCGTTGACGTACAGCGACTTGCCATCGGGAGCGACGATCACCGAGTGGGGACCGTGTTCGCCGCCGCCCTTGAACTTGTTCATCACGGTGACTTTATCAAACTTATCATCGCCATTCGTGTCTTGCAGACGATAGAGCCCACTGCCGTATTCTTTATTACCGCCGTTGACGCAGACATAAAGGCTATCGAATGCATAGAGCAGGCCATGTGCGCCAGTGATGGGAATATCAATCTTTTCAACGATGGTATTTTCCGCAGTGCCGCCAGCCGGTGGAGGCGTGATGCGGTAGAGTCCGGCACCACTTTGATCGGAAGTGATCAGACGGCCTTTGTGGTCGACCGCTAAACTGACCCACGATCCCTGTTCGCCCTTGGGCACCGTGTAAATTAATTCAGCGGAAAAACCTGGCTGCATAACGAGAGCATCGGCGGCAAGAACACCGCTTCCGCTGCCGCCCTTTCCACCAGAAAATATGTTACCCCATGGTTCTGTGCCCAGCGCACCAAGATCATGCGGCGCTTTCCACGCGCTGTCATCGAAGGCTGACTTTTCCCAGCCATTCACCACCGCGCCTTGTTTCCAACTGGTGTCGCTGACCACCAGGATGTCCTTACCCGTAGCGTCTTTGAATTTCAGGCGCGCGACCACTCCGGCCGGACCTGCTTCATCATTCTTGCCTTGTATGGCAATCACGTTGCTGCCGGCAATGACATGCTTGGTGATATCGATGGTTGCCGGTTCATTCCATTCATCTGATTTCCCAACCTGCTGGCCGTTAACCCACACGATGACGTGGTTGTCACCGGACACGCTCAACTTCGCATTTGTTACTTTCCCTTCGACGGTAAATGATTTTCTAAAGGTGACGGTTTCGTCAGTGCCTCCGTTTGCTCCGCTCCATAGCCAATGTGGCGTGGGATCAGCAGCGTAAATGCCGACCGTAAAAATGAGCGAAGCGAGGGTCGGTAAGAGGCGATTGCGCATGTGATCTTTCAAATGTGGCATTGGTGGCTTTCGTCGACGCAAACGCGTTTGCCGTGACGATTGCCGTGACGAAAGCGAGGTACGCGATTCTGGGCGCGGTGTTGCGCACAAAATGGGCTTCTCGTTGCCGTGGTGAAAAAAAGCATTGGATGTCATGGAGAGAAGACCAGGGCGCGCGTCGAAAAAAAATGCGCCAAAATGCGAGACCAAGCACGACGCCGCTAAAATAATAAGGCGCCGTCACATGCCATGATCAGGACGACATCCCCACGTCATCCCGACGCCATTATTTCGGCGTCGGGATGAGCGGATCACTCATCAAGCCTTCTTGTTCTTACGGTAATCGCCGACGTTTGGCGCGTCCGGATTGACGTCTGGGCCGAAGTAACGCAACAAGACCAATGGTTCGGTGGTCGACGTATTCTTAAACGTCACGCCCTTGGTTGCGGCATTTTCGGTGATGTAGACTTCGTCTTCGGTCAGCTCATTGAAGCCGATCATCTTCGGACTGCTGATGCGCAGGCTGTTCATGTAGCCTTCGCCCTGCACGACGATGGCGCTGGATGCACCCTTGTCGGTGATGGTGCAACTGCTGCCAGGATCAACGGTCAATTCTTTCGCGCTGAAGTACTGACGGCCTTTGACGCGGCCATAAACGATCCAGCGATCGACATAACCCTGCGCGGCGGTGTCGCCGACGGGAATTGGTTCGAGGTAATGATTTTCTTTGAACTGCGGATCGATGTTCGCTTCCCAGTCAAGCTGGTCGACGATGTAGTCGATATCTTGTTTCTTGTCGGCAGGCACGTCTTTGACCAACAAATCCCAAGGAACCGCGCGGCCTTCAACCAAGTTCTGATACATGCCGAATACGTCCGAACCCCATTGTGGTTCGTAGGTGCAGAGCGAACCAGGCGCATGCAGAATTCCAGGGCCAACCAACCAACCGGTGCCTGGGCGCAGGCGTTGAGCAGCGGACAGGTCGAGCAAACCGTTGTCGCCCTTATTCCAATCACGCAGGCATTGTTTCACCTGCTCTTTAGTCGTGCCAGGATTCAGACCATAGAACGTGTAGGCGAAATTATTTTCAACGTTGTTGTGTTGCGGTGGAAAATAATACGCCTCGGGCTTGCCCTGTTGGCCAACTTTGTTGGCCAAATCGAAATCATGGTGCATGTGGTGAGGAATCGGCCCCATGTTGTCGAAGAACTTCGAATACACAGGCCATTTGCCGTATTCTTTCCAGATGCGGTCACCAACGATGTCGGCGCCAACGGCTTTGATCGCGTCGCGCAGGGTGAAGCGTGCGCCTTCATGAACGATGTAGCTGAGGCCTTCGTCGTCGCGGCGGTTGTCATTAGCGGCTTCAGTGGTCGAGCCGAACCAGCGTTCATCGATGCCGCCACGGTCGAGACCGAATGCGTAGAGATCGCGTGGGTCGAGCTTCAAGCGCTGACCGGGTTGCAGGAACGAGCGCGGAACCCAGTTCGGCGCCAAGCGCAGCAGACCGCCATTGGCTTTCAATGCGGCAACAGCGGCAGCTTTAACATCAGCGCCAGTGAGGGTGGTGAGCTTGCGCACATCGCGCACGACGGTGGCTGGAGAGATCATAGCGGTGTCCTTTTAGGAATTGAAACCGGGTGAATGGATTGGGAGGAATCTGCGTTGATGTGGGCGGTTTGAGGCACTGATCAACCTGGGTTTGCCAAGGTTTCAGCGTGCGTCAGCCGCGTCATTGGGGCGGAACAGTTCCAACGATTCCCACAATTGCAAAGATAAATACAGGCATACACAGAACGCGTTGCATCCACCCAGGTCTCATCCTTAAACATGTTCGCCCAAGAACGTCATCACCTGATTATCGAGCTGCTTGAGAAAGAGGGCAGCGTGCGCGTGGCGTCTTTAGCGTCACGTTTACAGGTGACGGAAGAGACCGTCCGACGCGACCTCGAACGTTTAGATAATCATGGAAAATTGCGGCGAACTCATGGCGGTGCGTTGGCTTTGGACGCAGCCAGTCGTGAACAACCATTCGATGTGCGACGAGGTGCTCAGCAGCGAGAAAAAGATGCCATCGCCCGTTTAGCGGCAGAGCAAGTTCACGACGGTGAGGTCATCGCTATCGACGGAAGCTCGACGGCGTTTGCGATGGCCCGTGCTCTGCCCGAAATGGCGATCACCGTGGTGACGACCTCGATGCCGGTGGTTATGGCGCTGGCCCAACGTAGCCGCATTCGTGTGGTGTGTGCTGGCGGAACTTTGGATCGCACGTCGATGTCACTCTCTGGCGCGCTGACCGAACAGGTCCTTGACCACTACAACATCCATCGTCTGTTTCTGTCCTGCGCTGGCGTTGACGCTGAACACGGACTGAACGAGACCGCCGAAGGACTCGCTGAAGTGAAACGGCGGTTAATGGTCCGTGCCGATCGCACGTATTTGCTCGCTGACCATACCAAGTTCGGCGTGCGTGGCGGTGTTACCTTTGCCGGCATTGATCAAATCGATGCTTTGATCACCGATCATTCCGCCTCTGCTGATCAGCTCACGCGCATTCGCGACGCGGGCGTTGTCATTCACCAAGCCAATTAGTTTTGTCTCCTCATCTTCTCATCACCCAGGATGCACCATGAGTAAGCACCCCAATAATTTTCCTAAACTCCACAACGCCACTTGGCCAGGCTTAGTCGGCAAGGGCGGCACGGGTCCGACCGATGAGCCATTCATCGATTTCGACACCATGCTCGACATGACGGCCAAGGCTGATGTCGACGGCGTGAAATTTGACGGCATTGATATTTTCCTTTTCGATCCGCATTTGAGCATCGACGCCAGCGACGACGTGTTGAAACAACTCGCTGACAAAGTGAAAGCGAAGAACCTCACCATCGGCTCATTAGTTGCGCCAGTGTGGGGCGGTACCGGCGGCGGTTCGGCTTTCGGCACGGACGCTGAGCGCGCGCAGTTTATTACTCAGGTTAAAAAGGCCTGTCGCATTGCCAATAAGTTGAAGCAGCTTGGCGTGCGCAGCGACAATCTGATTCGCATCGACTCAGCTGGCGGTCCCGCTGATTGGGCCAAGGATCCCGTCGCAAATACCAAGTTGATCGCTGACACTTTCCGCGAAGCCGGCAAAGTCGCGAAAGATAACGGCGAGCGCTTGGCCGCCGAAGGCGAAATTTGCTGGGGCGGCATGCAAAGCTGGCGCAAAATCGCTGATCTGTTGGAAAAAGTAAACATGCCCGGCGTCGTTGGCATGCAGTCCGACATGGCGCACACGTTGTTATTCTTGATGGGCTACAACGCCCCAGAAGACGCGTTGCTGCCAGCCAACTATGACTGGAAAGATAAAGAAATTTTCTACGCCGCGTACAAAAAAATGACCGACGTCTTGCGTCCATGGACGCTCGATTTCCATGTCGCGCAGAACGATGGCACGGTCAAAGGCCAGGGTTCGCACGACAAGACCGGCCGTCACTGCTTGGCCAAAGACCCCAATGGCAAACTGGACATCACCAAGGCCGCCGGTTTCTGGCTGCGCGATGCCAAGGGCGAAGTCAACAAAACCATCAAGCATCTCTGCTGGGACGGCTGCATGTTCCCCAACTCAGTGATGAAACAGCAGCAAACCTGGAATGACATTCTTGCCGCGATGTCAGCGGTGCGCGACGCGCACGGCTGGCAGCAGGCTGAGAACAAAGCCAAGGCCTGATTCTCAATGTCCGATGTCCGATGTCCGATGTCCGATGTCATTTGCATCGTGCGTCTTTTTTGCCTTCGACATCGGACATCGGACATCGGACATACGACATACGACAACTACTAACCCCGGAAAAAACCAATGACTGCAAAACCTCTCAACATCGGCCTCGTCGGCTACGGCTTCAAGGGCCGCACCCATTCCAATGCCTACCGTCGCGTGTCGAACTTCATCAAACTGCCCTACCCGCCCGTGCTCAAGGCCGTCTGCGGGCGAGACCAGGCGA
>JANMYZ010000614.1:0-2285 GCA_031382605.1 Planctomycetota bacterium
CCGTTGAGATAATCTTTTGCCCAGCGTGACGTTTCGGCGCCTAATGCGGTATTGCGATTAGCATCTGGGTGAGCGGATTCGGCGGTGTCGATATTACGTAAACGCACGGCCAGAGCGAGGTCGTGGTAACGCACTTCGACGGTGTCGCCGTCACGGACTTTCAGCAAAGTGCCCGCGCCGCCATCAGTCAGCGGAGGTGGTGTCAGCGCGGGAATCCACACGTACAGCCAGCCTGAATTTTCTGCCCAGGTCGCCGCGCCAACGCCAAGCGCCACCAGCACGGCGACGATGGCGAGTGGCCCTTTCATCGGCAAACGCGGCATTCCAGGAACTCGGGCCACGGTCAGCTCACTTTCGCTTCAAGCGCTCCACGATCGCATCGCCCATCACTTTGGTGCCCAGAACATTTTCACCTGGCTTGGCAATATCGCCCGTCCGCAGGCCATCTTTCAGCACGCTGCGAATCGCTGCGTCCACCGCGTCGGCTTCGGTGATTAATTTCAAACCGTAACGCAGCAACATCGACACCGAGCCAACCATGGCGAGGGGGTTGGCTTTTTGTTGGCCAGCAATGTCCGGCGCCGAGCCGTGGATTGGCTCGAACAATCCGACCGGTCCACCGATGGATGCCGAAGCGAGCATGCCGATAGAACCGGCGATCATCGAAGCTTCATCGCTCAGAATGTCGCCAAATAAATTGGTCGTAACAATGACATCGAATTGGCGCGGATTACGCACTAACTGCATGGCGCAGTTGTCGACGTACATATGGCTCAGCTTTACATCTGGGTAACTCTTCGAGAGCGCGATCATCACCTCGCGCCATAGCTGACTCGACACCAAAACGTTGGCTTTATCGACCGAACAGACCGATTTGCGACGGAGACGCGCAGTTTCAAAAGCGACTTTACCGATGCGTTCGATTTCAGCGGTGGAATAAACCTCAGTGTTAATGCCAACGCGATTCGCGCCGTCGCCCGTAATGGCGCCTGGACCGAAATAAATTCCGCCGGTCAGCTCACGCACCACCAACACGTCGGTGCCTTTGAGCACTTCCGGTTTGATGGTCGATGCATCCAGCAATTCGTCATAGACCACTGCGGGGCGCAAATTGGCGAAGGCGCCGAGTTCTTTGCGAATCTTCAGCAAGCCAGCTTCAGGCTTCAGATGATGCGGCACGCTTTCCCATTTCGGACCACCGATTGCGCCGAACAACAGCGCGTGGCTGTCTTTCACGCCTTTAATGGTGTCATCGGGCATCGGCACGCCGGTCTTGTCCAGCGCTGCGCCGCCAGCGAGATATTCTTTGAACGCGAAGGTGTGACCGAACTTCTCACCCAGGGTTTGGAGCGCGCGAACGCCCTCGACACCGACTTCAGGACCGATGCCGTCGCCGTGAATAACTGAGATGGTGTAATTGCCCATGAGAAGCGTGCTCCTGACCCTGATTTCGCGGGAGCGCGGACGCTAGCAACCACGCCTGGGGAGGGAAGAGGGCGGAAGACGGCGTCGCGGGATCGCTGCGACGAACCAGACGTGTCCGGATCATTCGCGGTGGCTCCTCTGCGGTGGCTCTTTTGCGGTGGCTTATTCGCGGTGGCTTATTCGCGGTGGCTCTTCTGTGGTGACCCAGGAATCCACGTCTGGCGCTGTCAGGACTGCGAACATGCTGCACACCAATCGTTCAAATCTCATCGACTCTTCATCGTCGCGTTTTTCATTCACCTTTTTTTCTTCCCACCGCTTTCTCCATCCATCTTCCCACCCACTCGGAGTGACTTCATGAATACCACCACGCTCATTTTGTCTTTAGCTATCGCCGCGCTGGCGTTTGCCGTGCCTGGAGCTGCTGCTGCTGATGCCGCTGGCAATGCGCCGGTGAAGTCGGTCATGGACGCGACGCTGACCTCGGCTGACGGCAAACCGTATCCGCTGTCTCAACACCACGGCCAAGTGATTTTGTTGGTGAACGTGGCTTCGAAATGTGGACTGACTTCGCAATACACCGCACTCGAAGCGCTGTATGAAAAATACAAAGACGCTGGCCTGATCGTGGTGGGTGTGCCCGCCAATAATTTCAATGGTCAAGAACCCGGCACCAATCAAGAGATTCAAACGTTCTGTAAAACCAAATACGACGTCAAATTCCCCGTACTCGGCAAAGTCAGCGTCAAAGGCGATGACATGACGCCGCTGTATAAATACCTGACGACCGACAGCCCGAAGCCCGGCGCTATCGGCTGGAACTTCGCCAAGTTCCTGGTTGGTCGTAATGGTGAGGTGAT
>JANMYZ010000619.1:0-3692 GCA_031382605.1 Planctomycetota bacterium
CGCGGAGACGCGGAGATCGGAGGAGGGGAAGATACTTGCCGGAGAGAATGGGTCATTTCCTCCTCTTACCTCCGCGTCTCCGCGCCTCTTGTTCGATTTTCTTCCCGCTTTGATGAGCCCCAGGAACGAAGAAAAGACCCACACGAAACGCCGCAGAGCCATAAAACGTCTATCAGCATTGCGGAAGGATGGCCGTCCAGCGGCTGACTATTAATTCCACGCTAACATAGTTTTATTATCCAAATGCAGTCTTGCCGGTCATCTGGCGCGCTGCGATTGATCGTCGCATTTATACCGTTGAGTTAGGCTAATCATGGGCGCCATTTACCGCCTCGAACGTCGTCAAATTATTCCTGTGCCGCTTGCCAGTGCCTGGAAATATTTTGCTACGCCGCGTAACCTCGAAGAGATGACGCCGCCATCATTATCATTTCGCATTCAATGGGGTGCGGATGAAGCGATGTTTCCTGGGCAACTCATTGGCTATCGCGTCAAAGTTGCGCCGCTTATCTGGGTCAATTGGCTCACCGAAATTACCATGGTGGAGCCTGGGCATGCCTTTGTGGATGAACAACGACGCGGGCCCTATCGCTTATGGCACCACTTACACCGCTTCACCGCCGTGGATGGCGGAACCGAGTGCCTGGACCGCGTTGCCTATGAATTACCTTTTGGTCCCCTTGGTGAACTGATGAGGGCAATATGGATTCATCGGCAACTCAACTTTATATTTAATTATCGTAGTGAATTTCTTAAGCGTCGCTTTGGCTTGCCGCCGTAATTAAACCTAAGGATATACCCATGCCCAATCTCATTATCGTTGGTCCTGGTGGTATTGGTCGGGCCATTGCTCGTGACCACCATGCACGCGGTTGGGGGATTATGCTGGTTGGTCGTTCAGCAGAACGCCTGGCAGTGGCCGCCACCGAATGCCCAGGTGCGCAAACGTTAGTGGCTGATCCTACCGATGTGGATGCGCTGCCGCTTTGTGCGCCGATGTTGCATGCGCTGCAACCCGAGGGTTTTCATGCCGTGGTTTGCAGTGTTGGCTCGGTAGCCCTGCAACCAGCCCATCGCATTGGTGCTACCGGGTGGCGTGCGGTTATGGCGGCGAATCTTGATGCCGCTTTTGCTACGCTCCGTTTAGCTGTCGAATTATTACCTCAAGGCGGTTCAGTATTATTATTTTCCAGCGGTGCTGCCCGCATCGGCCTGGCGAATCACGATGCTATCGCGGCTGCGAAGGCTGGCATTGAAGGTTTAGTACGCGCCTCAGCGGCAACGTATGCGAAGCGCAATTTACGCATTAACGCCATCGCGCCTGGGCTGACCGACACTCCATTGGCAGCGCCACTACTTGGTTCTCCGGCTGGGCGCAAAGCTTCTGAAGCTTTTCATGCGCTTGGTCGCATCGGTGATCCTGCCCAGGTCGCACGTTTAGCGGCGACTTTGTTAGACCCGGCTAATGACAATATCACTGGCAGTATTTTTGCAGTAGATGGTGGTTTGGGGCAATGTCGTACTTGAGAAATGAGTGCGAATGAGCTGAACTGCACCTAACTGTTTATGTTAGCCGACGATCTCATGTGTTGCTGTTGTCTGATTCGCGAGCGGGAATCAGGTGAATATCGGTGCGAACGACAATGACCGCGATCTGCTCATTACTTTGACCACGGAAGATGCACGTAGCGAAGGTGCGAACGTCGGCTCCAGCGCCACCACAGATGAATTCCTGCCAGAGTATCATCGCGTTGTGTGCCATCGGTCTGCACACGTTGGGCGATGAACAACGGACCAGGAGCTCCAGCGCGTGCCTGAGCTTCTTCATAGGCGGCGACATCACGCGTGCGTCGAGGTAAACCGCGATCGGCTGCGATCGCGGTGGCGAAGTCGATGGCGTCCGTGCGCGGATGAATGCTGCCGGATGGTCGATGGTTTTTTGCGAATCTCGCAAATCGACGCACAAATTCTGATCCCAGGATCCGGCTGGTGCGCGGCAACCACGAAGCCGCTTCGATCCGACGTTTGGCCACCAAGAGTTCTGCCGCTAAGGTGACATCGGCGACATTCAAATTTTCACTGATGCCGTGTCCGGTGAGCGCGCGGGCAAGCTGGGTTTGCAATTCAGCGAGTTTCATGAATGAAGCTCACGCAACAGCGCTTTGGCGCGACGAACTTCGTCGAGCAATTCGCCTATAGGCGGCAAACGTTGATCTCGTTCAAGGATCGCGGCGCGCACGGGAGCACGACGACAAATCTCTGCCATTAACGTCCACACCGGTTCAGGCGTGGGATAGGCATGACTGTCGATTTCCAAATCAACGCGACGATGTCCGCCAGTGAAATGCAGTTGCACAACATGGTCGAGTGGCAGGCGATCCAATGCTCCGCTGGCAGAAAAGCCCTGATTCACGGCATTCACGTGCAGATTGGTGACATCCAACAGGAAACCGCAATTGGTCGCAGCGATCACCGCGCTAAGGAACGCCGGCTCATCCATATCCCCAGGCAAGGTGAAGGTTGCGGCAGAGTTTTCTAAAATAAGCGGCGCACTGATGGATCGCCTGACTTGTGCGACATTGGTTGCCAGCGTGTCGACCGCTTCGTGAGTAAATGGCAACGGTGTCAGGTGGCCAATGTCGATACCGCCAGCACGGGTGAAGGCGATATGTTCGCTCCACCATGGTGGATGCAGGCGTTCAATGAGCGCAGCAAGTTGGTCGAGGTATTTTCCGTCAATGCCATCAGCGCTGCCCAGAGAAAGCCCCAAAGCGTGCGGGAGCAAAACGAAGTGCGCCGCGAGTAAATCGAGTTCGTCACGCTGCTCGCCGGTTGGATTCAAATAATCGTCAGCAATGATTTCGAGCACCGGCAATTCATGGCGATGCTGATAAATCCCCGAACGCAGCGGTGCGCGATAGCCAAGACCAGCGCCGAGAAACGGCAGATCAGTCACCGCCGCCACCGCCACCGCCGCCACCGCATCCGCTGCCACCGCATCCGCTGCTGCCACCACCGTCGCTTGATGAACTGCTGTCACTACTGAACCAACTGGAATTCGATTCCACCGATCCGCAGGCGGAACTGGTGCCACAACCGCCACTAGAAGTGTTATCGGCTTTCTCACTCTTTGGGTCAGCCTGGGGGAATAAATGCGTCATTTCACGTTGCTCAGAACCAGGCAACGCTGCCATGCCATACAGCGCAACCGGCACTAAAGCCGCTGAGGCCATTGGCGACCAACTGGGTTGATGGGTGTCAGTCGATTCGGCTGCGTTAGACGACGCAACCGCATGAGACGAGGTCGCGTTTAATTCCGACCGCGATGCGCGTGGAAATGCGCTTGGAGGTACCACCCGCATGCGTGGAGCCAACGTGCTTTGCAAGCGTTTGAGATAAGCGGAACCGCGCGTCGTCAGCCGTGTAGCAGGTCGTCCGAAACGATACATGACAACGATGGCAACCACGGTGAGCGCTAACAAAAATAAGACATTCGCATGGCCATGAGCAAACGTGTCGCTGACCCGTGCGTAGGTGATGCCAATCAAGATCATCATGCTGCCAATCATCAGCATGAATCCGATTTTGCGCTGAGTTAATGAGAGCAAGAAACCCTCATCTTCATGTTTTAATTGCCAGTGACGACACGCCGCATCAACACCCTCAACCAATGAGCCGCGCATCAGGTCTTT
>JANMYZ010000633.1:0-5265 GCA_031382605.1 Planctomycetota bacterium
CTAAAACCCGCGCTTTTGCGTCAGCGCGGCAGGTGTACCAAGCCATGCGTAAAGCCGGGATCGCCGCATAGCAGCCCATAAAAGCGATCATCGTGCGACGCACATCGCTGCGCAGCTTCAACGCCTTGGCGAGTTGAATATCCAGCCCAGGCGCCACGGCTCCGGTGCAGGTCGCCACCACGATGTGGGTGATGTCACCCAGCCCGTGCGGGCAAGCGCGTTCAACCGCAGCTAACGACAGTGGTAGCGCTTTGGCATTGAAGGCTCGACTACGGTGAGTCATGTCCGGCGGAGCATGCCCAGCTTTGGGATAAAATTCATCACCTTCAGCGCCGCCAATGTCCAACACCGAATGACGAAACGCGACCCCGGAGTGTGCGGCAAAGCGAAGAAAACGTTCACGATTACTTGCCAGATGCAGACGCGGTTCCATCCATGCGACCGCTTCGGCCTGGGCAATAGCCCGACCGGGAAGTGCTTGGCCAAGATGACTGATCCATACGTCGTGCATCATAAAATCCTTAGGAGAGTGCGTTCAGGCGATCGTCAGGCGGCTGCGGTTTAGCCCTGATCATGCCAAGTTTCCTAATGTCCTAAAATTGACGAGCGCTGTGTGCTGGTGCTTATGAAGCGCTGAACTCCATGCATATCGCATTGCGTTGGCGCTCGTTTACCCGCACTTTGCAAGAGCCATGGCCCAACTCGCCATCTGGAAAATATCTAGACGTCTCTTTGGAACTTAGATATTCAACTGATGACCAGCTAAAAAACCAACACCATCGCTGACGGTGCCGGCGACGGTGTTGGTTATTATTATATTTTCATTCCACCTGTGCTAGCGATCATCGCCTGCGCCTGCTTATGCAAGCGCAGGACGATTATTTATTCGCCAAGCGTTGCCGTTAGCATCCAGGCGGTTTTATCATGCGCCGTTGAGCGTCCGATCAGCAGGTCGGCAGTCGCTTTGTCATCGGCGTCTTCAGCCACGGTGGTGGCCTGACGACACTGCTCAGCCACTTGGCGATGGTCGTCCCTCAAGGCACGTACCAACTGCACGTCGTCAGCAGCTGGTGGTTCGCCAATGGCGCTCTGCTCCAACAACTGACGCATCGATGCGGGCGCTGCTGAACCAAGCGCGCGAATGCGCTCGGCGATATCATCAGCCGCCAACAACAATTCATGGTACTGTTCGTCAAACGCGGCGTGCAGACGAAAAAAGCCTGGGCCTTTAACGTTCCAATGTGCACCGTGGGTCTTCACCCCCAGTACATACGTATCCGCCAATACTTTGGTCAGATGTTGCACAACCGGATTGGCATTGGTGGTGACAGCAGGTGCGACCATTGCTGCCGCTGCGGTGACGGCTTTAGGTTTGTTCATAAAATAGTTCTCCGTGAAGGTGAGATGAATGAGAGGTGATTTAGAAACGTCCGCCCAAGGTCAGCAGCACGCCAAAACCTTGGTTTCGACGTGTGTCGCTGACGGTGACCGAATCATTGCCACTATTTTTGTAGCTATAATCAGGATCGAAGCGTCCAACGAGGTACGGAACTTCGACGCCAAGGACCAAGCTTTCATTCAGCGAAACATACGTACCGATCTTGGCGCCGTATTCCATATAGTGGTCCCATTCTTTACTGGTGCTGGACGAACCATTATCAGTGACGCTGTAGTATGCCCGGCCATAGCCGGCGAATGGCATCACTTCAAAATGCCATTTTGGTGTAAATGCGTAGCCATAGCCAAGCATGACATCGATAACGGGAGTACTGACGTGTGCGTCCTGGGTACCATTATCCCAGCTCGCGTTATTCACCGCCACGCCGACACCCCACAACAATCCACCGCCAGCGCCCAAAGAACCGGAAACAAATTGCAGTTGTCCGCGCCAATTATCATCAGAGTTACGCCCATTCTCTGACGAGTTTGTTGAAGTCACCGTGTTATTATTTTGATTGGTCACGGTGGTCGAAGATGCACCTTTAAATTCATTCGAAAGAATGCCGACGCCAAGCCGCAGATCGGCGACGGTCATTTCCGCCGCTGCCAGAGGCATTGCCGCAAGCGCAAGCAGAGTGACGGAGGTGGAAACGGATTTGATAATAACACGCATGTGATGCTCCTAAGGAGGGTGGTGCTCACGGACGCAGACGCGTACGAGAACGAGTGTGAGGTCAACGATGACCAGCGTTGAAACTCCTATGGCAAAACGCGTGCCAACCTGTTTGGCGATCGCGAATGAGGTGAAAATGCAGAAGGATATCGCGCCGAAAAATGTTGCTTCAATTGATGAAGGGCCTGACGAAAACAGGCGTTAACTATGTATTTCCTGCGTTTGTTTCTTCTTCGAATCGGCGGACTGATGTTGGTCAGTCCCTTTCCTGATAAATTCTCTGGCTACGAAAATCTTATCTGCCCAAGGATCCTCACTGCAGAATCAACGATGGTGAGCACGCATTTCCTGCGCTCTGCATCCGTCTTAATCTATTTGAGCGGTACCCCAGCCCGGCAGAGCCGGAACCAAAGGTTCATGATCGGCTCAGCCGGGCTGCTGTTGTTGCAGGGCTTCGCCGGCTTCGCCCCGCACCCCACGTACTACGCACCGATAATCACCGTATGATAAGGTAATTTCGGCGCGTAGCACGAGAGCGGCAGAGGTACGTTTTATATCGCCTGGAATGGAAATACCTGATCCGCCAGAGTTCTGGGATCAGTGCCAGGAGTATTGGCACGATCATTGCCAGAGGATTATCGTTCCCGTCGGGAACCGCTGACGTGCTTCGGCATCTCGCGCATCTCTCCATCCAAGGATATCACCATGAAAATCTCATCACCCTCGCTGCGTAACACCAATAGCACCGATCACTCTGACTTCAGCGCAAAACTGTGCGAACTGCGCACTTTGCTTGGCGATTTGGCCAAGTCAGCCCCATCTGCAGCCAGCGAGACCTTCGACGATCTTAAGAGCAAAGCCTCAGCGCTGTGTGACAGCTGCGAAGAGAAAGTTACCGATGCAACTCACGCCGTGGCTAAAACCGTCAAGCAATACCCAACTCAAGTGGCATTAGCCGCTGTTGGCGCTGGCTTGATCGCATGGTGGCTGCTGAGCCGCAATGCTAATAAAGAAGACTAAATTTTTTCGTAATGATCAAGCAGATCATCTATTCGGCGCGCGATTTTTCGCGCGCCGAAACTTTTATTTACGAAATGTTGTGTGAGTTGTGTAGGGCGAAATGTTGTCCGCGCCCCGGAGGGGCAGCCAGAGAATAGCCCGGCACTTCAGACAGCGTTTCGTATGGTTTTCATAGGTCGAAATGTTGTCCGCGCCCCGGAGGGGCAGCCCGAAAATAGCCCGGCACTTTAGTGCCGGGAAAATGGCCGTGTGCATTTTTAGTCCCGGAGGGACGGCTGAAATTATCAACGTTTCAGTCGTCCCTCCGGGACTGTGATTACCGTCAATGATGTTCCCGGCACTGAAGTGCCGGGCTATTTTCATGGCGTCCCGCTGGGACGCGAGAATGGACTCATTGATTGGCTCATTGATTGGCTCATTGGCTCATTGGCTCATTGGCTCATTGGCTCACCGGCTCCTTACCACAACCAGGTTTCACCACGGCTGACGAGGACGCTTTATGATAGCGCCACCTCACGCTTTACCTGAACAGGTCAGCGCAAGAGACGTGCGCGAATGATTAAAAAAATAATTATTGGAACGAGGATGAGTGCGAAGCCACCAACCGCATCGCCCATGATCGGATCACCCAGCCATCTGCGACAAGCCTGCGTCATGGCGTCGGCGAGATGCAGTGCGCCAGCTATCGCCAGCGTCATTCCCGCTGCCAATACCAGTATGATCGTCGCGATCCTAAAGAGTATCCGCACCATTTTACGCCGTAGTTCTTGGCCTAACGTTTGACCAAGTTGCTTGATGACGGACATCAACGGTGCGATCGCAGCGGAATCAGGTAGTGGATCCACGAGCTCACCGTTTGATGGAAATCAACAACGCCACGCCTACGCCAATCAAAGCCCCGGCTATAATGGCTGGGGCAATCTTCATCGAATGATTTTTTTGTTCGTCAGGTGTCGAATCAATGCTTTCGGCACTTTCGGCGGGCTCTGACTGAGCCGGTTTTGTTGATAAACGTTGGTGCAGTCCACTCGCCACGACATCCAGTTGAGCCACGGTAAGATCACGCATCGCGTCGACCGCTACGCCAGCAAGGGCACCAAAGGTGCGTTTCATTAAAGATGGACATTCAGACATGGAAAGCTCCGGTATTTACGATGTTTCTTGTACTTGGCGATGGCATGGATCGCGGGGAATGCCCCCTCGATCCATGCGGTTTACCGAATCACTTAGACGCCAGTGCCACGACCACCGCGGCGGGCAAAGCCAAACAGTGCCGACAGAATAAAGAGCACGAGGAAGATGAAGAATAAGACCTTGGCGATGTCAACGGCTCCTGCAGAAATACCGCCAAAGCCAAAAGCTGCAGCGACGATGGCGATGATGAAAAAAACGGCTGACCAGTAAATCATGGGAGACTCCAAGGTGATGGCGCAAGTGCGCCAGGGGTTTTACGCAGTGGATTCCGGTCATTCCGTATCCGCCATGCGTGAATGAATGCTTTGCGAATGAGGTAGAGCGGGCGGCGTGCCAATGTGTTCGATGAATTCACGTCTGTTCGATCGACGTCGCCCATGCTAGCCGCATGGTGAACAGAAAATATCCCCTGCATTTTGCAGGGTGTTAACTCAGGGTTGAAATCTCGCCTGGCGATCCCTAGCATTCTGGACATGCATCGTCGACTTGTGCTTCTCTGTGTTGGGATTTTGGTGCTGACGAGCAGCGGCATTTTTATCGCCAAACTTGCGGCTCCCAAGTCGCCATTGCCGCATGTTACGTTGATTACCACTCGTACGCCATTTTCTGCCGCGATCTTCTTGGCCAAAGAGCGTGGCTGGTTTGAAGACGCTGGCGTTAGTGTTAACGTGCTTGAGCGGGCAACAGGGAAAGAAGGGTTAGATGAATTGATCGACGGCACCGTCGACTATGCCACTGCGTCTGATACTGCGATCATGTTTTCCCTGTTGAATGCGCCGCCGATGAAAGTGGTCGCAACGGTAAGCATTAGCACCGATAACTTGACCATCGTCGCACGACGAGATCGAGGTATTGAATCGAGTCTGGATCTTCAAGGGAAACGTATTGGTTTTGCCATCGGGACGAATTCCCAATATTTCCTCGATACCTTCCTCGAA
>JANMYZ010000651.1:0-8315 GCA_031382605.1 Planctomycetota bacterium
GGGTAGACTTTTTTGAAGGTTATTTCATCGGTGATGGAAATGTTCTTGGCTTCGAAGGCAGGAATCAAAGTTGGCTCTGCGGCGTTTGATGCGGGTCATTTTTTACTCCGAGCGACTCATCAAAGCGAAAAAAATCGAACAGGAGACGCGGAGGCGCTGAGGTAGGAGGAGAAAAGGGATCATTTTCTCAGACAAATCTTCCCCTCCTCCGATCTCCGCGACTCCGCGTCTCCCGTTCGATTATTTATTCTTTGGCCATCCAATGAGATGGAACCCACACGAAACGCCGCAGAGCCTCAAAATTGAACAGGAGGAACGGAGGAACGGAGGGGGAAGAAGTCATCAACTGGCTGGTGGCAATTATCAATGAGTCGATTCCTCCGTTTCTCCGGTTCAGTGCGTTTTTTTGCGTGACGGACGTGAGCAGACTAGGCGGAACGGGAGTCGTATGGGTGTTGTGATCGAGTGGAACTTTGGCAGAAAGGCGAAACGTAAGTCGACGACGATTTATCTCACCGCCACCAACGCTAAGGAACAACCCATGCTTCGCACGCTCATCGTATGCGGTTTTCTCACCACTTTTTCTCTCATATTGAGTACCGCGACGGTCACGACTCTGTCGGCGGCTGAAGACGTGAAGACTCAGACCATTACCTATCAAGATGGTGCCGTGACATTGAAGGGTTACCTGGCGACTCCTGGGACTTTGGTTGGTCAAGCTCCTGGAGTGTTGGTGGCGCACGATTGGTATGGCTGTGGGAAATATGCTCAGCAACGTGCCCGCGAATTGGCGCAACGTGGCTACGTTGCTTTCGCCATGGATATGTACGGCGATGGCAAGGTGGTCAGTAAAGGTGATGAGGCTTCCGCCTTGGCCGGCGCTTTTTACAAGGATCTGCCGTTGATGGTTCGTCGTGCTCAGGCTGGTTTAACCGTGCTGCGTAGTCAGTCGACGGTCGATAAGAAAAATGTCGCTGCGATTGGGTTCTGCTTCGGCGGGACGGTGGTGCTGAATCTCGCTCGCTCCCATGAGGCGCTCAACGGAGTGGTGTCTTTTCACGGAGGCTTGAAACTCGCCGTGCCCGCGGAGCCAGGTACCATCACCGCAAAAATCCTTGTTTTGCATGGTGGTTCCGATCCTTTCGTCCCCGCAGCCGAGGTCGCCGGATTCATGGATGAAATGGTGAAAGTAAAGTCTGCGTGGCAGTTGGAAATCTACGGCGCGGCGGTGCATAGCTTCAGTAACCCCGGAGCCGGGGACAACGTTGCTAGTGGATCAGCCTATAATCAGGACGCCGAAAAACGCAGTATCGCGGCGATGGAGCGCTTCTTCGGCGAGATCTTCGCCGCTAAGTAAGCGAGATCATTCTTTGTGTTTTTGCAGTGACCGTTTGTATTCGACAGCGTTTTAGCTTCTTCATCATCCGTGGTGGAAACGTTCCTGGGCAATTCGTGGTGGAAACATTCTCGGGCAATTCATGGTGGTAACATTCCCGGGTGTAGGGCTAAACCGCTGACCCAATTCTCGCGTCCCAGCGGGACGCCATGAAAATAGCCAGGCACTTCAGTGACTGGAAAATCGCTGGCGATGACATAGTCCCGTAGGGACGACTGAAACGCTGGACATTTCAGTCGTCCCTACGGGACTGATTTTTTAAACGCGCTTGTCTCCCCGGCACTGAAGTGCCGGGCTATTATCGGGCTGCCCCTGCCGGGGCGCGAACAACATTTGCCCCATGTCATGCGAGGTTGAGCAGAGTGTTTCCACTTCGGACGACGACGAACCATTTTTTACTTCAGCGCACGTTCGATCATCGGCACCAAGGCGCACAGGCCGCGCGCGTCGACACTTGGTAGAACGACATCGGCGATGCGCTTCAAGCGGTCTGAGGCTTGGCCCATGACACAGCCGATGCCAGCCCAGGCGATCATCTCTCGGTCATTGTCGGCGTCGCCGGCTGCCCATACGGATTCACGCGGTATTTTCAGGTGTTCCGCTAGGCGCATGACGCCCCAGCCTTTGGTGATTCCGGCTGGTAGAATCTCCATGCGGTCCGGTTGGCTGATCACGACTTCGAAGCGGCCACGGAATAATGATTGCAGATGGGCGCAGGTTTCCGTGATCTGTTCGGGCGCATCGGCGTAGAGAATCTTGATGCTGTCGCCACGCCAAGTCGTGCGGATGTCGCTGCGCAAATGAATGGGTATCTGATAAAGCCGACTCCACGTGCGGGTCAGCCGCGTTTCATGACTCATCACCCAGGTCAGTTCGTCAGGGTAGCAACACACCACGCCATCGCGGCCATCGAGGGCGGCCATGATCGCGTGGACATCGTTCTCACTCAGCGTTCGCGATAAAATGGTGCCGTCGTGTGGATGACCGATCCATCCGCCGTTGAAACAGACCAGCGGACCACGGCTACCAATTTGTTCCCACGGCAAGCGTGCGGTCATCAACCCACGACCGGTGGCGATGGCGACGTGAACGCCAAGCTGGCGAATTTCTTTAACCGCCAAAGCATGAGCCATCGGCAGTTGGCAATCCTCGGTCAATAAAGTGCCATCAAGATCAAGGGCGAGCAGGCGTGGGCGCATATGGTGGTGAAATCTAGACCATCGCTCGGCGTTCCCAAGTGGGGGGTTTCGCAACTCGATCGGAGTTCACGATGCGCGACATGACGACAACGATTTCATTGCTGTGGTGGAACCTCTATAACCTGCATGACGATATCGATGATCCGCGCATTGATGACATCGTTCGCTCGACCCGATTGTACCACCGCGACTTGCGTGAGGTTGCCGACATCGTTGATCGGATAAGGCCGGCGCCGGATGTGATTGGCTGCGCGGAAGTGGAAAATCACGGAGTTATGCGCGATTTAGCCGATGAAATCCATTGGCGTCCTTCGCATCACACGTATCGCTGCGATCGGCATATTGAATCGCGCGATCCACGGGGAATTGATGTGGGGGCGTTGGTACGGGTGAATCCGCAGCTGTCGTTAGTGCAGCTGTCAGCGCTGTGGCCGAACGACTGTGACGCCGTGCGGCCGATGGTGGTGATGGACGTATTGGTCGATGGAGTTCAGCCACTGACGATAGTTCTGAACCACGGAAAAAGTCGCCGTAGTGGCGCGTGCGATTCCGAAGATTTTACACCGGGCAGTCGTTTGCGTATGTCGTATGGCCGTGCCTTGCGACAGTTGGCGGAAAAACGCGGCGCCGAAGGCGTGCCGTTGGTGGCGATGGGTGATTTTAATGATGAACCGACCAGCCGTTCGATGACCGTTGCCGCCGGTGCTCGTATCGGTCGTCCCGCTGCGGGCACGGCTGATGCTGGCACGCTCTATAATCTCAGTGAAGAAGGCTTGAACGACGCGCGCGGCACTTGCATGCATCAAGGGAATTGGCTGTTGTTTGATCAAGTATTGGTCAACGGCGTGTTGCTGAATCCACCGGCTGGTGGTCTGCACATCGACGGACGAGTGCGCATCATTGCTGATGATCCGTTGCTGTATCGTGGCACGCCGAATCGGTGGTATTCCGATCATTTACCGGTGCTGATCACCTTGCGTCGCGGATAAATTGCGCGGCCGCTCGGCCAGATAACCACGCACCTTCAACGCGTGGGCAATTGCCAAAACCATCGCCAGCGATCAGCAACGGTGGAGCATGAATGACGCGCGCATAAGGATCAGGGCACGGCACAGCACAACGGCTGTAGCGCCACAGCCGAGCCTCTGCCGAGTAATGACTGAGATTCTGCGTGATGCCTAAACGATGGAGCGTTGGCACGGCTGCGGTCAGTAATATTTTCGCCAGCGTCGCGGGATCGTGGGCGTGATGAGCGGTGCTCCAATCGCTGCGTGCGTGCAGCAACAACATATCGCCGTCAGTGATTTCACCGCGACCTCGTGCACTCGCGATCCATGACAGTGGACTTGCGGGATCTTCAATCCGCACCGCGCCGGGATGATGCAGCAGTGCGGCGGTCGCCGCTGGCACATCAATGACGACTGCGACACAGGGATCGTAACGAATGTCAGTAATTCCTGTGGGCAACGGCAGCTCAGCGTCGTTCAACAGTGATATGATTTGTGGCGTCGGTTGAGTGAGTATGAGCGCGTCAGCTAAAATTTGCGTCGGCGGGCCACTTGCCGAGCTACGAATCGTGTCGCCTGGGGTGGCGCGTATCGACCATTGCCGACCGTCATGGTGCAAGCCCGTCACCGTCATGGGTTGCCGCACGGTGAAAGCGCTCGCCAAGTTTCGCCCTAATGCATGCATGCCGCCAGTGCCCAACCATCGGGGAAAACCGTCGATTCCATCGATGAGCGCGTCGGCGGTCAACAGCGGGATGCCGGTACACCACGCCCGCGCCCAACCACGATTTTCCCAGGACTGCACGGCGCGCGCAAAATCAGGATCGCGTACCGATAGGAATTGTGCGCCCACATCGATGCGCCGCGTTCGATCGCCGAACCAGCGCGACGCCAGACGCCCGCCTGGAGTTTGCCCCTTATCAAGAATTTGTATGTCCCAACCGGCCTCGGTCAGCACGTGAGCAGCACTCAGACCGGACATTCCGGCCCCGACAATGATGGCATTGGGCATGGCGGGACGATGGCGATAAGACGCGGAGAAACCAGTGGCTGGAAGGCTGGTTGATGGTGAAATCGCGACGCCCCTTAGGTAGTTAATTCATGTTGGCACGAGGAAGTCCCACACTAGCTTGCCGCCTCACCTATTTTAAAGCGATTCCATGAACGATCCTGCTAAGCCTTTGAACACGCCTTTGAACACGCCTTCGAACACGCCTTCGAACATTCCTTCCGCTCATGACGTCGAAAAACGCACGGTCGTGCTCAGGCCAAATGCGCAGATGACGTTGCTGTGGAATGACGGCTCGGGTGGAAATGGCGGGAATGGAGGCAGCGGAGGGACGACTCAAGACGCGCCACCCGCAGCAAGTGAAATGGGCGTTGACGATGTGGTGCGCTTTCTGCGGAACTCTTGGCGCTGGGCTTTTGCCGGGGTGGTCTTAGCCGGTGGTATTTCAACGGCCGTGGTTCTGGTTCAGCCGCGCACCTGGGAATCGACGGCCAGTCTTTTGGTTTCACCGCCGCCTTTCAGCAGTGACATCAAACAGCTCAGCTTCAATCTTCCGTCGTATCAACGTCTATTGGAATCTTCGGCAGTGGTTGACGAAACGCGTCGTCAATTGATCAAAGAAAATACCATCGCCGCTGATCGCATCTTTACCCTTGGAGCAGGGGGGGACTTTGAAGCGAAGATCTTCGTCAACAAAGAAATCGTACAAACGCCGATCATCGAATGTCGCGGACGTGGTGAGAATAGCGAGCAAGCCCAAAAGATGGTATCCGTTTGGATTGACGTTTTCCTCAAACGAACCAAAGAATTGGTTGACTCAAATTCGTCACCCAGCTTCACGCTGATTGAGGAACAATATAAATCCAATCAGAAAAAGCTGAGTAAGCTCGAAGACGACAACAAAAGCGCTGCCAGCGGATATCAGCGCAAGTATGGCGAAGTCGAAAAACGTTGGAACGAAACCATCAGCGCCTTCACCCTCGATACCGGCAGTCAGCTGGCCGCATTTCAAAACGAATCTGATCGTCTGACCGCTGGTCTCCGCTTGAGTTCAGACCTTCCAGGCATGGATGCGCGAATTAAAGCACTTTCTCGTGCCTTGTCCGATCTCAATGTGGGCGGCGCTGATCACACCAACGCGTCACGTTTAGATCAGGTTCAGCCGATCAATCGTGCTGAACAGGTGAAGCTTATCGCGGAACAACTTACGGATTTGCAGAATAAACAGCTGAGCGCGGATGTTGCGCTCAAAAAATTGGAACGCGGTCAGCTGGTGAAATTGGAAGAGCTGAAGAGTAAACGTGCTCTGGAACTGGCGAAATTGACCACCAGTCAAAAGCAGGAATTAGATGATCTCTTGCGTGAGGAAACTCAGCGGCAGTCGCAATTTACCCGCGAGCATCTGCCATTGAATGAACTGGTGGCCAAGCTGTCAAAAGATTACGGTCAGGTTCAAATTACGAGGGCGCAACAATCTTCGTCTGACATTCAGGTCGCTTCTGCGGCTTCGTTGTCAGAACGTCCGATGGCTCGGGGTGCGGCAAAAACCATTGGTTTGTTTAGCTTCTTGGGGTTGATTCTGGGCTTGGGCATGGCCCTGACGCGTACCGTATTGCGGCGAATCGACCAGAAAGCGTAAGCAAACGCTCGGCTCAGTCCGACTTTTTCACAGGTGATCGCAGGTGATCGCACCAGACGGTTTGCGCTTCGCCCTGCTGGCGATTGAATGCCGCCCATCATGACAGAATGGGAATTATTAATTACCGGCTGTGGCACCAGTCATGGCAATCCGCCGTGGGGGTATCCGCAGCTGTGGTCGGAAGATCCACGCGATATGCGTCGACGGGCTGGCGCTTTGTTGCTGGGTCCGCTGGGACAGGTGCTGTTGATCGACGCAGGCCCAGACCTCATGCATCAGATGCGTGATCCCGATCGCAGCTGGGACGGGCGCAGGTATCCGCTGCATTGCATCACGCGCTGCGACGCCGTGCTGTTGACGCACGATCACGCCGATCATTCGCATGGCATTAACGATTTGCGCCATCTCAATCGGCTGATGGGCGGCACGCCGATTCAGATGTTTGGCAATCGCGCTCATCTGGATGCGGTTGAAAGTATGTTTCCCTACTGCTTTGGTCAGCGCGATCGGCTTTACCACATGGGAAGTCCAGCGTTATTGACAGTCCCGATGGTCGATGGCCAAGTGACGGACATCGCCGATTTGCCAGTGATTTCTTTCGCCATGAGTCACGGTCCCGCAGGCCGCACCACCGGGTTTCGCTGTGGTGAGATGGCGTGGTTGACGGATCTGAAAGTTCTGCCGCCTGAGGCGGACGCTCTTTTGGCTGGGCTTGATCTGTTGGTCCTCGATATGTTGCGCGAAGAAGAGCACTCCACCCATTTGAACTGGGCGGAAGCTCAGGCGATCATTGCGCGTTTGCAACCGCGTCGCACGGTGCTGACGCATATGGGTTACGAAGTTCATTATCGTCAGTGGGAAGCGCGCCTGCCGCCAAACGTGACCATGGCGTTTGATGGCTATCGTTGCCGCTTTCCGGTTCGTGAATAATTTAGGAGGTTTCATGCATCGGATTCATCACGCGTTGATTTTGCTGCTGGCGACATTCGCCGTGTTGTTCATGGCTAGTTGTCAGATCGGTGGCGTCCGTGGATCGCGCGCCCAGACGACGGTGAATCCACCAGCCACGGCACCGACCCGCGTGGTTGATAACGCGTTAGCGCCGACGCCAGTTCCTCCATCAGCGGCTCTGCCGAATCCAGAAATCAAACAACCACGACGACTACCGCGCATAACCACGGAACCGCAAATTGGCGTGCTGCTCGCAACGGGTCCTGAGGTCGTGCTGAATCTGCCGCGTGGCGGCGTTATTCATCATGGCGGCGCAAATCGTATGATTCCCGCAGGCGATTTACGTGTTCGTTCCACCGGCAAAGGACTGACAACCAGCGCCACCGGCAAAGACCTATTGGGCGATATGATTACGGTTGAGGTCCGTCCGCAGGCGGGCGCACCAACATTTAAAGCGCTGCTTGATCCACCCTTCGGCAAGCCCGTTTCGCTGAGTTTCAGCGGACAGCCTCAGATCGCCATCGATCGCACCAGCCGTAAAGCGTTGCTCATCGAACGCGTTGGCCTGGAACAATATTTACGCGGCGTGTTGCCAACGGAGATCAGTCCGTCGTGGCCGCTCGAAGCGATCAAAGCGCAAGCGGTCGCCGCGCGCAGTTACACCGTTGATCGCTATTTAGTGAATAACGAACAGCCATGGCAACTGCACTGGCACTACACCGTCGACATGGCTTACGGCGGACTCAAACCAGTGAATGAACGGATGGCAGCAGCGCTGGATCAAACCCGTGGTCAATTGTTAGCAACCGCCGGGCTCCCCATTCCGGCGCTGTTCCATGCCTGTTCCGGCGGACGTACGGAAAGCGCGCAAAATTTCCGTCCCAAAATGACCGGCGCAGATGGCGTAACGGACATGACCGCCGTGATGCCGTCGGTCAACGATCCCGATGGTATTCTTGGCGCGGAAGCCTTGGGATTCTCGACCACGCATTTGAACTGGACCATTCAACTGCCGATGACCACCGTCACCGAAGGTTTGAAGAAATGGGCCAACGTCAATACGACTGATCATTTGGAGTTCGGCCAAGTTAGTTCCGTGCGCACGGTGTAGTGC
>JANMYZ010000666.1:0-1646 GCA_031382605.1 Planctomycetota bacterium
ATGGTCGCCCTCATTGCCTGCGCTCGCAAGCTCCTCGTCCGCCTCAACTCACTGCTGGCTGCAGCAGCCAAAAACACCCAGGAGACCGCTCAAATGGCAGGAAAATAACCCTTGATCATAACACAGTCACTTTGCGGTGGATGTTTGAATTCTTACTACGGTTTTTAAATCAGCTCATCACCGATTTGGCTTTGAGCAACTCGGTGATTTTCGCCAAGACGTCGGCTTCGGCCTCGTTGCCGCGAATACGTAAATCGCAGGGCTGAGTTGAATTGCCACTGGGGTCGACGTCGATGACTAGTGACGGCATATCGCCGATCAATGCTTGCACCGCGCTGTGATCAGCCAGGCCGATGGCGTTGGTGGTCGACACCAGAATCACGCCGCTGGTCAGCAGCAGATAGGCGACTTCACCAAAGCGGCGGACCAATTCCGCCTGCGTGGCGTCAACGGTCAGATCGTGATCGACGCCCATCAAGACGTTGGTGCCATCGATGAAATAGGGATGGCGGCCCTGGGTGAAAAGGGCTTTTTCTAGTGCGCGGGCGTAGCGTTGTTTGCCGACCCCGGCTTTGCCAACGAACATCACCAATGCTGGGCGGTGGCCGAAGCGTTTTGCGCGGTCTTCGCTGCTGACGCTGCCGTGGATCCACGAGAAATCGCGCAGTCGCGCTTCACTACGAAGGTTGTCTTGATCGTCAGGAACGGCAGCGGTGATGATGCCGCCGCCAGCAACGTCGTAGCCATCGACGATAACGAATCGGCCGGTGGTTTCGCTTTCGCTGGTTAGGTCAAACGCGACTGGTTGGCGGGTTTCCAGGATCACGTCGGCGACATCGTGGCGGCCGATTTCTTGCTTCGCCAATTCGCCATTCAATTCGCTGGCGTCGAGCACTTTCAGTAATTTATGGATGCGCACCGACTGCGCGGTGGTATGCAATTTCAGTTTGTAATCGCGGCCCTGCTGCATCGCTTTGCGGCCAAGCCAAATGATGTTGGCGCGGAAACGTGTGCCGACCAGCGGCGCGTGTTCTTTGTGGCTCATCACTTCACCACGGGTGATGTAAATTTCTTGTGACAACGTCACGCCAGTCGACCAACCAGCACCGATTTCACTACGGGGCTCGGTGTTGAAGCCTTCAATCGATTTGATCGTCACGGTTTTGTTCGACGGACTAAACACCACTTCATCACCGACCTTGAGCGCGCCGGTATCGATGCGCCCGGACACGATGCGACGTTCATCGCCGTGACTGGTGAATTTATAAATCGCCTGCACCGGCATGCGCAGCGGCTGATGTACTTTGGGTGGTTGCTTGGCGAAAAGGTCAAGCAGTTCGAGCATGGTCGGGGCTTTGTACCATGCCATCGCCTGCGAACGCGTCGTCAGATTTTCGCCAGTTAAAGCGGCAATCGGCACAAATTGCTTGGGGCTGACGGCGCCGATGCCGGTCAAGAATTCGCGATATTCTTTTTCGATGTTATCAAAGACGGCTTGGCTGTAACCGACCAAGTCCATTTTGTTAACGCACACCACCACCTGTTTGATGCCAAGCATGCCCAGGATGTAGCCGTGGCGACGACTGTTTTCGCGCACGCCTTCTTTGGCGTCGATCATCAGCACGGCGGCTTCAGCGCGAGCTGCG
>JANMYZ010000025.1:0-1647 GCA_031382605.1 Planctomycetota bacterium
TCAGCGCACCATGACGAAGCACTGGACGGGAACGCCAATCACTCTTGGCGAAGGTCTGATGGAAATGGTTCTGAAGCCGGCGGTGGCCTACCGCATGCAATTATTTCTTCAGGCCAAGGCCAGCGGTGCCGCGCAATTGTCTACCAGCGATTGCTGGCAGGGTAAACCGATGAAGGTGAAGAAGGGCAAGCCAGCGAAGGCGGCGAAGAAGGCGGTGAAGAAGGCAGCGAAGAAGAGAGCGAAGAAGGCGAAAAAGGGCGCGGTCTGAACTTCCTTGCCCGCATGTTCACGGTTCATGATGGCTGGAAACCAGCGCTCAGCTTGGCGTTTATTGCCACCCTCGCATCGCTGAACTTTATATTGGCAAGTGATGTGTGGCCTCAGATGCGTGGGCCTTCCGCGCAGGGAATTTCTGCTGCGACGGGGATTGCCGTGCAGTGGAGCGAGACCGAGCACATTACTTGGAAAACTGCGATTCCCGGAGAAGGTTGGTCTTCTCCGGTGATCGCCAATGGCGCCATCTGGATCACCACGGCGCTTGAGAATGGTCACTCGCTTCATGCGCTTAAAATCGATTTCGTCACCGGGAAAATACTAGCCGACGTCGAAGTCTTCAGCAATGAAGTCGTGCCGGTCAAACATGATCGTAATTCCCATGCGTCGCCGTCCCCGCTCATTGATGGAGAGCGCGTCTATGTGCATTTCGGCTCGATGGGAACCGCGTGTTTGTCGACCGTTGACGGTCATAAGCTGTGGGAAAACCGCACGCTGAAGGTCGATTTTTTAGTTGGTGCCGGTGGTTCGCCGGCGCTCTGGCACGATCACTTACTGCTCACTTGCGATGGTGCCGATCAGCAATTTGGCGTCGCGCTTGATAAACTGACAGGCAAAGAATCATGGCGAGCACCTCGTACAGCGACTGACCGATTGCAAAAAAAAGCAGCGGATGCGCGTAAGAGTTTTGGTACTCCGATTATTTTCACCATTGATGGCGCCGAGCAGTGTTTGACGGCTGCTGCTGAACGGCTGTATGCCAACGATCCGAAAACCGGAAAAGAACTGTGGTACGTCGATTACACCGGCTATTCCAACGCTTCAATCCCGGTAAGCGACGGAAAGATGCTGATTCTTCTGACTGGTTTTAATCATTCTGAAGTCTGGGGCATTCAAGTTGGCGACGCCAAGGGCGATGTCACCGCCACCCACGTTGCGTGGAAAACAAAGTTCACCGGTCTCTCGCAATCTTCGCCGCTGCTGATTGATGGACGAGTCTATGTCGTCAACGACAGCGGCATTTTGCTCTGCCTAGAATCGGCCAGCGGAAAAATGCTGTGGAAAGAACGCATCGGCCCCGACTTTGCCGCGTCGCCCATTTATGTTGATGGCCACCTGTATTTCTTCGATGCTCGCGGCAAGGCCACCATTATCGAACCAGGGCCAACGATGAAAGTTATCGCAACGAACCAACTGGATGACGGCTGCATGGCGAGCCCGGCGGTCGTCGGGAAATCATTGATCGTACGGTCGAAGAAATCGCTCTATCGGATCGACGGAAAATAAATCCGCTTTGCGGTAAAATGATTCTCTACTGTACCACTAAGGTTCAATTTCTCCGTGCCATCCGGAGAAATTGCGACACCGAAAAAA
>JANMYZ010000087.1:0-4126 GCA_031382605.1 Planctomycetota bacterium
CCTGGAGGCAGGCGAGGGACTGTGGCATATAAGGGGATCTTCCTTCAGAAATCGATGAACTATGAAGGTTGTTTTCTCAAGGCTGTCGTTGAGTCGCCACGTTGACGCTGCGCACTCGATGCGGCACATCTCGGCATAAAAGCTGCGCGCCAGCGGATCTTTGAGCGGAAGGATGGCTTGGATGTGGGACCAGCTCAATTGTTGCGACAACGTCGCAACAATTCGGGCATTGGGCATGAACTCGGCAAAACGGGCCATCCGTGTCAGGGCCGTGTAGGTAAAACCTTCGCCGAATTCGGCACCCAATTCTTGCGACACCGTCGCAAGAATCTGCCGACCATAGTCGGCTCTGCCATGGTGTAGGTTCTCGGACAACAGACGACGTCCGATATGCCAGCACAACAGAGTGTGGGTTGCATTGGCGGTGGTGGCCACCTTGTGACGGGCAGTTTGAATGAGGCCGCGCAGGTCGTTCAGCAGACGATCGGCGGTGATTGGTGCTGCTGATTTTCGCCGTGCCAGAGTTCGTGCAGGGGCCTTCATTTTGTCAGTCCGGCGATCATGGTCAAAATGCGATCGGTCACGCCCTTCAGCTCAGCGTCGATATCAGCCAACGGACGCGGTGGTTTGAAGACGTAGAAATGCCGATTGAACGGAATCTCATAACCCACTTTAGTTTTGTCGTGATCAATCCAAGCATCCGGCGCGTGCGGCAGAACTTCGCGTTTGAAATAGGTTTCAACCTTTTCATTGAGCGGAATATTTTCGGTGTCGCGCAGATTCGCATCCGCAACTGGCTGGCCCTTATTTGCGCCTTTGGTGCCGAGCACGATTTTCCCCGCCGCATCGCGTGCGGGGCGTTCAACGGTGATGGTGCGATAGCCAAAGGCTTCATTCTTAAAAATGCGACTGATCGGTACGCCGTCGCGCGTGGCTTCTTTAAAATGGCCGAACAACTTGGTGATATCTTCAATATGCGCTGGGCTGAGTTCTTTGCGTTTACTGCCCAAACTTTTGCGCATCTTCTGCCACATGCCGCTGGCGTCGATGAGCTGGACTTTGCCTTTGCGCGCAGCGAGCTTGCGATTACTGACGATCCATACGTAGGTGCTGATGCCGGTATTATAGAACATATCCGTGGGCAAGCCGACGATCGCCTCAACCAAATCATTTTCCAACACGTAGCGGCGGATTTCGCTTTCGCCTGAACCAGCACCGCCCGTGAACAACGGCGAGCCATTGAGCACGATACCAAAACGACTGCCGCCTTCCGCGATGGGCCGCATTTTGCTGATCAGATGCAGCAAGAAGAGCAACGAGCCGTAGCTGACGCGCGGCAAGCCGGGACCGAAGCGACCGTTGAAACCTAATTTGTCGGCCTCGGCGCGGATCTCTTTTTCGATCTTTTTCCATTCCACGCCAAACGGCGGATTGGACAGCATATAATCGAAATGTTTTCCGGGCAGACCGTCGGCGGATAACGTGTTGCCTAAGCAGATATTGGCGATGTCTTGGCCCTTGATGAGCATGTCCGCTTTGCAGATGGCGTAGGACTCAGGGTTCAGCTCTTGACCGTACATGACGAGGCGGGCATCGGGATTGAGTTCGGCAAGGCGTTCCCCGCCTACGCTGAGCATGCCGCCGGTGCCTGCGGTGGGGTCACACAGCGAGCGCACCACGCCGGGCTTGGTCAGGATATCGTCGTCCTCGATGAACAGCAGATTGACCATGAGGCGGATGACTTCACGTGGAGTGAAGTGTTCACCGGCGGTTTCGTTTGACAGTTCGGCGAACTTACGGATTAACTCCTCGAATACCGTGCCCATCTGGGCGTTGCTGACCACCTCGGGGTGGAGGTCGATGTTCGCAAACTTCTCGGTCACGAGGTACAGAAGCCCGGCTTTAGATAAACGGTCGATCTGGGTGTGGATCTCGAAATTTTCGAAGATGTCGCGCACCTCCGGAGAAAATGCCTGAATGTACGAGCGAAGGTTCTCGCCGATGTGGTCCTGGTCACCCATCAGGTGCTTGAGGTCGAGCTTCGAGGTATTGAAGAACCGCTGACCTGACACCTTGAGAAGAAAGGGCTCAGGGTTCAGCTTCGCCTTGGTGCGCTTATCCAACTCAGCCAGCACTGCGGCCTTGGTTGGCTGCAGCACGCAATCAAGACGACGCAGCACGGTAAAGGGCAAGATGACCTTGGCGTAGTCGGACTGCCTATAGTCGCCGCGCAACAAATCGGCGACCGACCAAATGAAGGCGGAGAGACTTTGGTCGGCAGACTTGGGCTGCGCGGCGGTCGCCGAAGACTTCGATAATGCTGCGGTTTTGATTTTATCCGGCTTTGCGACTGAAACGGAAGAAGCAGCAATTGATTTTTTAGGCATGGACTCAAATGGCTTTCTGTGACGACGAAACTGACATCTCGGACAATCGCCAAGGGTCGCTTTGTCGGCAGGACCATAAGAAACGCAGTCCATAGGTAAATCGTGAGTATGATCACCTCGCGGAAGTGCGGTAAGAATCTGGCTTTTGTTCAGCGAGTGCCGCTCGTGACCAAATGCTTAAAGGAATTTCCTGCTGCTGATGGCGTTTTGGCGATTTCGGATTTGAGCATCGCGATCGTGTGCTCGTCTCGCAGACCGCTGATGAGGCCGACGAGTTCGCGAAACCCGGCGACATAGCTGTCGCGCTGAGAATCAGCTATTTTGTCCTGCTGCGGTGCGAGCAGACGCCACGCCGTGTCGGCTACAACGCCTCCTGCTCCAGGGATGAAGCGCAGCACTCCGAGCGCAGCGGCACCAGCTCCAGCAAGCCAGCCCCACCACGGAACCATCGAGCGCGCTTCATCCACGGCTTTGCTGGCGTCGTCGGCGTAGCTGGCGGGGTCGGCGATGATGGCTGCTGGGGAGCGTTTGGGTGGAGGGAGCGATTGGCCTTCGGCGGTGGCCTCAACGTGATCGTGAGCGCCAGCCAACGCCGCCGACGCCACCGGATCAGCGGCGACACGCGGTTGCGCGGCTTCGATACCGGCGAGGTCATCGGATAAATTCTGCGCTTGTCGGGCGGACAATCCGCAGCCGGTGAATGCAAGCGCGATGAGGCAGCAGAGGATGAGGCGAATCATGGCGTGACTCCTTTCATCAGACGCATGAGTTCAAGGACGAGCGCGCCGAGGCCGGATGCGCCAGCGGTTCCGGCGACGGCCCACAGGACGCGAAATTGCGTGCGCAGAATGACGACTTGTTCGTTCTTCTCGCTCGATTGTTTGCGCAGGTCGCCGACTTGGTCGCGGAGTTCGCGGACGGTGTCGCGCAGACCGCGCATTTCTTGGCGCAGGGCGACGAGTTCGCACGATAATTCGTGCATGGTGTCGGCGAGCGTTGGGCTGGCGATGCGGTGGTGATGGATGGGCGTGGGTTCGTCGTTGGACATGGGATTCACCGGCGTTTCGTGCGTGTGGGTTGGTGATTCGAGAGCAGCCACCAGCCGCCGAGGCCGAGTCCGGCGATGAAGGCGATGGTCTGCCAGTCGAGCGCAGCGGGATGCAATGGCGTTGCGTTCGACAAAACGCCATGAATTACCCGGTTTATCTGCATTTAGCATTTGACATTTAGCTGAGGAAATTCGGGTTTTATGGCTATTCCCCGTTCCTTTCCTTGCACAGCGAGTTTCGCTGCATTTCTTGGTCTGGTTTTGCTTCGCCGCCATCTTCGCTGCCGACGCCGAAGCGTCTCACCCAACCAACACCTCCTCAAAAATAATATGGCGCGCCAACACCAGACGCGTTTTCGAAGCCATCACTGCGACCATCGACGCCCTTCTCTCTCTCACAAACCACCAAACCTCCCGACGTCGTCGCAGAATTATTCCACCGAGCAGACTCCGCCATTCGAGACCTGTGCCGATGGTTCCTGAAAATACGACCCCAACGATCGTATGCCCGTGTGCCGATGCACCCGTATGCAAGATCAATGACGCGCGAGGGATAGGGTTATCGCAACGCCATTGGCCGGATGGGGGCTTTCGCAAACGACGATCAGCGTGACCGCCAAGAGGGGCTCAGGCCCCAGGCATGCTCGTTCAACACAACGTTGGGAGGGCGAATATTTTCGCCCTCCCAACG
>JANMYZ010000159.1:0-13604 GCA_031382605.1 Planctomycetota bacterium
GCAGTTTGAGCAATGAATAGTTCGATGTTCCGGCTGCACGCTCGGCATGGGCGACGCCGATGCCGATGGGATCCCGCGCGAACAAACTGGCGAGCGCTGGAATAAACGTTTTGTATTCCCGACAGGCAACCACCGCTTGCGCGACTTCGCGGCTGTACCCGCGCAGCATGCAGCCGAAATCCTCCAACTGAATACCGCTGATGCGGCGCACCAGACGATTGGTCAGCGCTGAAGCAGTCTTGCGAAACCAAGTGTCCTGGCGGTCGATGCGCCAGGTATTAATCAGATCGTGACCAGCGGTGAAGCAGCCGACCAGCTTGGGAATTTCTTCCGGCGGATTTTGCAGATCAGCATCAAGCGTGATGATCCACGCGCCGCGAGCATGGGCGAAACCGGCAGTAACCGCAGCATGTTGGCCGAAATTGCGCGCAAAACGCACCAGTACGATTTCCGGAGCCTTAGCCTGCGCAATGCGCACCAACTTGGTGGTGTGGTCGCGCGAACCGTCATCAACACAGACGATTTCCCAGGTCAACGGCAGCGCCCGACAGACCGCCAACAAGCGATCGAACAAAGCGCCAATGTTGGCCTGTTCGTTGTACATCGGGACAACAATGGAGAGCTGAATACTCGCCGGACTGCCGCTGCTCGGTGTGCGTTCCATCGTGTTGATCATCGCCGACTCGCCGCAGCGATGGTGGTTAACGCGGTTACTACGCGGTCGACATCCGTGTCGGCCATGCCTGGGAATAACGGTAGTGATAACAACCGCTCGCCGACGGATTCGCTTACCGGCAAAGTTCCCGCTGGCGTTCGTGCGCGATAATAATCTTGCAGGTGCACCGGTGGAAAATGCAGCGCACTGCCGATACCGGCTTGTTCAAGGCGTTCGACCACCGAAGCGCGATCGATATGAAAGCGCTCAAGATCGAGCAGCACGACAAAAATATGCCAGGCATGCGCGGTGGCGGAATCTGTCGGCGGCGCCAATGGCAGCGCCAAACCATCAGTTGGCAAAAGTTTGAGATAGCGCTGCGCCAGACGCGCGCGTTCGCCATTGAGCCATTCCAGACGATTCATCTGGTGGACGCCGATGACCGCTTGCAGGTCGGTCAGGTTATATTTGCGCCCAGGCGCTTCGACTTGGTAGCGGTCACGGCCACTGCGAGCGTGGTTTTTCCAGGCGTCTTTGCGAATGCCGTGGAAGCGCCCTAAGCGCAAGCGATCTGCCAGCGCCGCGTCGTGGCAGGTCACCATGCCGCCTTCGCCGGTCGTGATGTTTTTGCTCGGATGAAAACTGAACACCGCGCAATCGTGCGGACCACGACCGTGGCTTCCGATCGGCGCGCTGCGATAGCGGGCGCCGGTGGCATGCGCCGCATCTTCGATGACGGCCAGCCCATGCGTGTGCGCGAGGGTAAAGACCGCGTCAAGATCGCACGGCGCGCCTGCGAAGTGTACTGGCATCAACGCGCGCGTTCGTGACGTGACCAGACGTGCGGCGTGCGCCACATCGATGTTCAGCGTGCGCGCATCGACCTCGCAGAATACCGCCGTGCCGCCATTCAACTCAATCATGTTCGGGCCACTGACCCAATTGATGCTGGGGACGATGACCTCATCCCCAGGACGCAGGTCCAGGGCCGCCAGCGCAAGGTCAAGACCGGCGGTGCCTGAAGTCAGCGCCACCGCATACGGAGCGCCGGTTAATTCGCAGAACGCGCGTTCAAACGCGAGCACGTGGGCGCCGCTGGTCAGCCAACCGCTGCGCAAAACGTCGCTCACGGCGGCGATGGTGGCTTCGTCCAAGCACGGCCGTGAAAACGGCAAATGTGCAGGTTTCGTCGCGTTATCCATGGGTTGCCACCGGCTGGGTAATCAGCACCACGCCGACCATGATGGTGATGATGCCGACGATACGCGCAGCAGAGATCGGCTCGTGAAATAACCACACGCCAGCAATCAGCGTCAGAATGTAACCCACGCTCATCAGCGGATACGCGACCGACAAGTCGAGGCGCGACAACACCACCACCCAATTGATGACGCTGACGGCGTACAGCACCAAGCCGAACAAAAAGAAAGGATTCGTCGCCAGACGCCACGGATCAGCCAGCGGCCCGCCAGCGGCGCCATCAGTTGGTGGAGCACTGGCAAATTTCAGCGCCACTTGAGCCGCAACGTTCAGCAGCATTCCGAGCAAGACGAGCAGGTAGGTCATTGGACGAGGCAGGCTAGATCGCCCGATCGATCATCTATCAGTACTTTGGTACTGCTGATGTCTCTCCATATCATCGTCCACCGACAGGACGAAGGTACTGAATCGCCGCTGCGCAATGCGGTTTATAGTGGGGCCATGAACAACCTATCGCCGCTCGGTTCGCTGATCGTTTTGCTGTCGTCCCTCTCGATCACGCAGACGTGCGCGGCGGAAGAGCTGGGGCCGCCGGCACCTCTTCCGAGTTTAACCGAACAGGCGGACGCACTTAAATTGGGCCAAGTGTGGTTTGGTAAGCGCGTGGTCGTCGATACTTGGGACATCGTCACTTCGCCGCTCGATTGGGACGGACGCTCCTGGGGCGTCGCCGGGCTGGCGGTTGGTGGTGTGGTCGTGTCGGGCTTGTTTCTCGACAAAGCCGCCCAAAGCGAATCGCAGGAATCCCGCACTTCTGACAAGGATCGCTGGTCAGGCACCTGGGGAGAACTCGGCACGGTTTATTCGGTGGCCGTACTCGGCGCAGCCGGTGCCTACGGTTGGATTGCGGACGATGAACGTGGGGTGAACGTGATGATTGATGGATTGGAGTCGACCGTCATTGCCTCAGGCATTCTGTGCCCGCTGCTCAAATACACGGTCGGCCGTGCGCGACCAAACGAAACCGCGCAAGATACCGATGTGTTCGCTCCTTTCAGCGGCGCAGCGTCGTTTCCCTCGGGCCATACCACGCAGGCTTTCACCATCGCCTCGGTGCTGGCGTTTTCTTTCGACGACCAGCCGGTCGTTGGCGGCCTCGCCTTTGCCACCGCCGCCGGAGTCGGACTCAGCCGCATCAACAACGACGCCCACTATGTTTCCGACGTCGTCGCCGGCGCAATTCTGGGTACCTGGGTCGGCTACGAAGTCGTCCACTACAACCGCCGCCGTCGTGGCGAAGAAGTGCAGCGATCACGCGCGATCACCGACGCGACCATGAACGTGATCTTAGATGGTGATCGCAAAGGGATTTCATTAACCTGGCACTGGTAGCCGCGCAGCAAACGACCGTGGATCGCAGGCCTTGGACAATGAGGTGGCGCTTTCGACGGCTCGCCTGGACGGCGCGATCGGCACCTGCACGTGGCGAGCTTTCACGGTATAGTGAGCCCAGCAGGGGGGCTTATGTTCACTTATCAGCTGACGATTCAACTTCACCACACCGATGCGTACGGGATCATATTTTTTGCCAATCAGTTTAAATTTTGCCACGATGCTTTTCAGGCAATGTTGGAGCACCTTGGTTTGCCGCTGCCGCCGACGCGGACTTCGGTGGCGGCGATGTTGGTGATCGTGCATGCGGAGTGCGATTATCAGGCGCCGATTCATGTGGGAGATAAATTGACGGTGGAGGTGGTGGCAGAAAAAATCGGTAATACCTCGATGATCATGGGCTATCGCTTCAGCAATCAGCACGGCGTGCAGGTTGGCAAAGGTCGCACGGTTCACGTCTGCATTGATACCGTGACGAGCGCGAAAGTGCCGTTGATTCCAGCGTTTCGCTCAGCGTTCGGGCCGCATGTGCAATGACCTCCGCACGCTTTGTTCGCGGAAGTGAGGTGACCAGAACGCGGCCGCTGGTGGTGGCTCATCGTGGTGATTCGTTTGATGGTCCGGAAAATACCCCAAGCGCATTTGCTGCGGCATTGGCTGCCGGTGTCGATGGCATTGAACTCGATGTGCGACTGAGCCGTGATGGCATCCCGCTGATTTGTCACGACGCGACCTTGCAGCGCTTTGGCGGCAGCACGCAGAGTTTGCGTCAGATGACGGCTGAGCAGATTCAAGCCGTTGACGTGGGAGCCTGGAAAAGTCAGCGTTTTTTTGGTCAACGAGTGCCGACGCTCGATCACGTGCTCACTCAATGTCATGAGATCACGGTATTCATTGAGCTGAAAGCGACCAATGGCCCTGGGCGCACAGCCTATCATCGACGTTTGCTGCAAGCGGTGGTGGAGGTGATCGCCAAACAGCGAGCCGAGCGACGCGTGTGCGTGCTGTGTTTCGACGGCGGCGTGCTGGAAAAAATATCACGGATGGCGCCAAAGCTCAGGCGTGTGCGAAATTGCGAACGCCTGCCGCAGGATGTCGATCAATGGCTGGTTCGTCAGCCTGGTTTGTACGCGGCCTGTTTTGATCGTCGGATTCTGACTCAGGCAGTGGTCGACACCTGCCATGGTCACGGCGTTCAGGTATTTGCCTGGAGCGCCAACGATGCGCCCGCAGCGAAGCGCCTACTGGCGCTCCATGTTGATGCGATTTTGACCGATCGTCCCGCGTGGTTCGTGCGGCATTTGCGCGGTGAACATGCAACGTGACCTCACGCAGTTGGGCAAGGATACGGTCGACCTGTTGGTAGTCGGCGGCGGAATCTATGGTGCGTGGATCGCCTATGATGCGGCACTGCGCGGATTGTCCGTGGCGTTGGTAGAGCGCGACGACTGGGGCAGCGGGACGTCATCGGTGTCGTCGAAACTGATTCATGGTGGACTGCGCTACCTTGAGCACGGTCATCTCGGTTTGGTGTCAAAAGCTCTGCGTGAACGTGCGCGTTTATTACGGCTTGGTCCACATCGCGTGTGGCCGCTGCAATTTTTGTTGCCGGTCTTTGGCGATAGCCGCGTGCCCAGAGCTGGCCTGCTCGCCGGCTTGACGCTGTATGATCGGTTGGCTGGCAGTCGACCAGGTGTGCCAGGACATCGATCATTCGCGCGTGACGAACTTCGCCATTTGGCTCCATGGTTAGAAAGCACGGATATGCGCGGTGGTTTCACCTACAGTGACGCAGGCACCGACGACGCGCGACTGACGTTGGAGTTGGTCGACGGCGCCATGCAAGCCGGAGCGTTGGCGGTGAATCATGTCGCCGTAACTGAATTACTGCGCTCATCAGATGGCCGGGTGTGCGGCGCTCGTTTCCGTGATCAATTGGCTGGCGATCATGGTGAGATTCGCGCACGCTGCACGGTGGCGGCAGTTGGTCCTTGGGCGCGACAATTTCCCGGATGTGAACCTGGACCGATTCGTCTGAGCAAAGGTGTGCATTTGGTGTTGCCACCGTTGCCGTTGGCGACGAATCAGGCGGTGCTGTTAACCGCGCCCAGTGATCGACGGGTTTTTTTTCTGATTCCCTGGTATGGCGCGACGTTAGTTGGCACCACCGACACGGATTATCAGGGCGACCCTGATGCCGTTCGAGTGGAAGAATCGGATGTGGAGTATTTGCTGACCGCCGTGCGTCAGCGTTGTCCTGGGTTGAGTTGGAACCGGGACTCGGTGCGCGGCGCATTTGCTGGGGTGCGCACTTTACAGGGAAATAACGGGAAAAATGTCGGCGCGGTCACCCGTGAATGGACGTTGTTCCAGCCAGCGCCTGGATTGTTAGTACCAGTGGGCGGTAAATTAACCTCGGCTCGGGTTGAAGCCGCACGCACGGTTGACGTGGTCGAAAGTCATCTTGGGCGCTTCCCTGGTCCATCGTTAACGGCTCAACGTCGCCTACCGTGGGCGCCACGCGAATCCTGGCAAACGTGGGCACGAACGCAGATAGCTCTTGGCCTACGTCATGGACTGGATGCGGAAACCGCAGCCGCGTCGTTACGGCGTTATGGCCGACGGATCGAACGATTGTGGCAACGCTTGCGAACACACCCAGATGAAAGTCAGCGAATCGACCCGCGCTATCCGTTCTGCTGGGCAGAGGTCGCCATCGCCGTGCAGGAAGAAATGGCCAGCACGGTTACCGATGTTCTGCGCCGGCGCATACCATTATCGATTCTTGGAGATCAACCGTTGGCGGTGACGCAGCGAATTGCAGGAATGCTGATGGAAAGCAAGTGATCGCGAAGCGATGTAGCGCGTGGCTTGCTTCGTCGAGCATCGTCTACTGATTCAATTCCTTAGAGTGCAAACTCCACCAGGCGAAGCCTTTTTCGATGGCTTCGTTGCGTGCGATAAAGTTGTCATTCGCGCGGAAACCGAAATCTTCTTTGCTCAGGAGCGTGAGGCAGCGTGCGATGTGATCGGCTGCGACGTTGGCTTCCATGGCCATCAGGAAATGGGGAATGGCGCGGGTGTAATTGATTTTCACCAGGGCTTCAGCGGCGTAGCGACGGACGCCAGGGTTTGCGTCGGCGAGTGCGTCGGTCAGCACGGGGCCATGCGCCGGGTCAGCCAGCAGGCCAAGCGAGATCGCGCACATCCGGCGGACGTGCGGGTTGCCGTCGGAGGTCAGGCCTTTGGCCAAAATGACTGCGGCCTCAGTTATTTTCATCATGCCAAGATTGGTTGAACTGCTGGCGCGAATGGCATTCACGCTGTCATTCGCGCGGGCCAGATAATCCGCGCTGTTGATGGCATTCATGCGCGTCAGGGTGTTCATCGCGTTCACGCGAACGGTGGCGTCGTCATGCTTGAGGAGATTTTTCAAAGCCGGAATGGCTACCTGCCCGCCGTCGTTGGGGAGCGCGTTGATAGCGGCGTTGATTTCCAGGGCACTGCGATTGGACGATTGCAGCCAGGGCAGCAAATTTCCCGTCAAGCTGGGGTCCAGCAAATTGCCGATACGGCGGAGAGCTTTGATGCGCACCGCTTCATCTCGGTCGCCGAGCATGGCGAGCACACGCTCAACTTGATGCTGATAAAAAATGTTGGCAGCACGGGCAGCCTCTAGCACCTGGGCATCAGTGGCTGCGGCAGGCGTGGCGCTCGCGTCCTTGGCGTCAGCGGCGGTTGCTGTCACCTCTGCCGAGAAAGTTGGTGCCAGGCCAATGGCAGTCGCAAACAGGGCCGTCAAGAGGGTGCGATTCGTCATGGGTGACCACCGTAGACTTGCGCGTGGGCATGCCATCCGGGCGTGGATTCTGAGGCTTCGTCGTGTGTCAACCCGTGGCGCCCCTGCGAATCGTGCTGGTCAGCCCAGTACGTGGATCGCGCTGCGGTATGGTGACGGTGAAGCAGGTTCCTGTGCTGTCGCTGCGTAAAGCGATGGTTCCACCCAGGACATCGAGCAGTTGTTTGATGATGGCCAGGCCCAGTCCAGTGCCGCCACTTTGGCGACTGCGGTGGGCATCAACGCGGTAAAAACGCTCGAAAATGCGTTCTTGGTGCTCGGCAGGAATGCCAATGCCGCTGTCTTGGACCACCACGGTTACGGTTTGGCTGTCCCCCGTTCCAAGGCGCAGCCAGACCGTGCCGCCAGGGCGGTTGTAGCGAATGGCGTTCGAAATCAGGTTGCCGATTAGCTGTCGGATCAGCTCTGGGTCGCTGACCACGGGCAGCGTGGTTGGCGTTTCCAGTTTCATGATGACCTGCTGTTGCCCGGCCATCGGCATGAACTCATCCATCAGACTGCGGCCCAGTGGCACCAGATCAGTCGCTTCGGGACGCACTTCCCAGGCACCTTGCTCCAAACGTGAAATGGTCAACACGTCGCGCACCAATTCGGCCAGACGGTCGCTGTGGTGAGCAATTTTCCCAACAAACTCACGCGTGATTTTGCTGTCTTCTTCAATGACTCCATCCAGCAGGGTTTCGGCGAATCCAGCGATGGAGGTCAATGGCGTCTTGAGTTCATGGCTGACGGCGGCAATGAAATCGCGTCGCGCGCGTTCAAGATGTTTTAGTTCGGTCAGATCGTGTAAAACGATCACGCGTACGTCGCCAGCGACTGGAACAACCAGGGCACGTAATTGCCGCCGTCGATGTTCGAATTCCTGCGGCTGCCCGCCGTCAATCACCGGAAGATGTTCGTAGTAAGGCTTGCTGACGGCCTCGGCTCCGCCACCTGCCAGCTGACGATAGGCGGGATTTGCATATAAAACTTGGTCGAATCGGTCGACGCATGCGACGCCCTCTTCGAGCGCACCAAGCGCACCATCCAACAATGATCGTTGATGCGCCAAGGCTTGTTGGCTATCCATGAGTCGTTCGCCCATGGCGTTTAATTCGTGGCCAAGATGCGCCATTACGTCGCCACCCAGCAAACCAGCGCGGCGAGTGAATTGGCCATTGGCGAAAGCTCGCGCGACCGCGACGAGCTCAGCGACCCGCGTGCGGTCCCGCCACAGGTGGAGCATAATAATCATGCCTGCCATGAGAAACACCACGATCGCGGCGATGGTCATGGGCCGTAATAAACGCTGTTCTAGGTTGGACTCGACGGCAATGCGTGTGGCGATGCGGACCATACGGGCATCCGGCATCAACTTGGCAGCGTAGACCATCTCTGCCGACATGGTGTCGCTGTGTCGACGGCTCACGCCTATTCCGTGTTCTCGTGCTTGGATCACCTCAGGCCGATTATTGTGATTATCCATGCGCTTGATGTCGCTCTGCGAATCGAACACCGGCGTCCCGTCAGGCATGATAATGGTCACACGGCGATGGGATGGCAGTACCGCACTTTTCACTCGCGAAAGATCAGCATCATCAACCAACAGCGCTGCCACCAGTTCCGTTTCGGCGCTCAGTTCATTGAGCATGCTGTCGGCCACCACCTCGGTGACCACATCATATTGGTAAGCCAGCGATGCCCAGATGACCACCGTCAGCAAAACGACCGCAACCACTAACCATCGAGCTCCAAGCAGCAGAGCACGCCAAGATCCGACCATGAATATTCTCCGCAGAGGAAAGGCTGTGGAGAATAGACCATTGGTCTAGAGACCAGATGTAAGCCTAGAGGTGGTGAAAAGCGCCGATCGAAAGAATCCGAATCAAACATACATAGTCATATTTTAACAATCCGAATAATTCATGACACCGAAAAATAATCCTAAACGCAGCGATAGAACACTGCCCGGCCCGAGCTAAGCCGAGCTGGAGTTTAGTCCTTCTCAAATAGTGGTCTTCACATTCTTAAACGTAGTGACGAGGAAAAATCACACGGCCAGCAATCCTATTTGCCACAAGATAGGCGATGCTCGGACACGGTGATCAACCGGTCATTGGCTGCATCCCAAAGGATATAGCCGCAACACGTGGGGATGTCGCGGATACGCAGCACCTTGACCTTGGCGAGCAGGTGCGCGTTGGCGTGATGACAGGCGGCCAAGCGGTAGTTGGGGATGCGCTCGCAGAGGTGGTGTACGTTGTGGTAGCCGATGTCGGCGGTGAACCAGTTCAGGATGCCCGGCAGCTTGAAGTAGCTCGCCCCCTCCAGGGCTCCGGTGAGATAACACCAACCCTCGTTTCGGTGGGCGTAAGAATCGGTGAAGTTGTGTTGGATGTAGAAAACGCAGATGAAGATCGCCGCAGTGACCGTGATCATCGGCGCATACAGCGCCCAGAAGAAACCGTGGCCCATCAGCTCGCCGCACACGAACCACGCGCCGACCACGCAGATGTTGTTGCCTAGCAGATCCCAGAACTCGCCGGTGGTGTACCAGAACTTCGACTGGTAGGCGAACACTCCGCGCCACTCGCGGCGCCACAGGCAGCCGAGTAGATGTGGCACATATCCCAGCACCCCGCACAGCAGTTGCGCCCTCGGCTTGACCACCAGATAAAAGAAGCCGCCGGGAAACAGCATCAGCGGGTGGCGCAGTGCCGTGTACAGCCTCTGGCGCATAGGGCTGAGCGCATCGAACTGCGCCACGCTGAGTACCGCCGCTGGACCGCGGTACCGCTCCCAGTTGCCGTTGTGCTTGTGATGGTACGCATGGCCGCGCGACCAGGGATACTGCGGCAGGCCATTGACGATGCCGAGCAAGAACCCTACGGCGCGATTGACCCACGCGCGGCGGAACAGCGAGTAGTGTCCGCAGTCGTGCATCAGCGCGAACGAGCGCGACAAAAATAAAACCATCAGCCCGGCGATCGGCACCAGCAGCCAGGTCGCGGTGCCATGCACGTGATACGCCGCCACCCACAGCGCGGCATAAGGCACCAGCACGCTAAGGAGCTGGCCGATGGCCACCAAGTTGTTGCTGACCATGAACGACTTCAAGTCGAAATCAGCACGCTGCACCGTGGCGACGGTCATATTTAAAGTCCTACGGACAGGTTTAAGCCGGTGTGTTCACGGTTGTATCCACTTGTCGACACGGGACCTTCCTGGCTTTTGGAAGCGATGTGCACGGAGCGGAGATGAGCAAGAGGTTCAGGCTCTGAGTGAACATCGACTGATGGGTACGAACGACAAGTTCGGAACAATGATCGCCGATGCCACGACTTGCCTCAGCATGGGTCTAGCAATTGGCGCACACGAAAATTCAGGCTTCCACTTCTAAGAAGCGATAGCCGATTCCGCGCACGGTTTCGACAAAGCGATCGTATGGTTTTATTTTACTACGCAGGTTGCGCACATGCACGTCGACCGTGCGATCAGTAACGGCGGCTTCACCGTCACCGATGCGATCGAGTAAATCATAGCGACCGTAAGCAATACCGGGATGCGAGGCGAGAAAATGAAGGAGCTTGAATTCAGTGAGGGTGAGCGGTGCAACTTCGTCGCTAACGGTCACGCGATGACGAACCGGATCGATGACCAAATCCTGGATTTGCAGACGCTTCTTTGGTCCGCCGGTATCGCCCTCATCGGTGCGGCCCAGGCGAACTTTGATGCGCGCCATCAACTCTTTGACCCGAAATGGTTTGGTCACGTAATCGTCAGCGCCCAGGCCAAGGCCCAGCACCACGTCGCTCTCTTCGCCTTTGGCGGTGACCATGATGATGGGAATTCCTGCCAGCCCGGCATCGGCGCGCATCACGCGGCAAACTTCCAAGCCATCGCGATCAGGTAACATCAGGTCGAGTAAAACCAAATCGAAGTGACCTCGGCGTAATTCGTGCAGGCCATCGTTGCCATTGCCGGCTACGGTAACGACATGACCTTCGCGTTGAAGATTGAAGCGCAGCAGCGTTTGGATGTCAGGTTCGTCCTCAATGACCAGGATGCGTGGCATAATTTAGGTGTGACCTTATGGGATGACCGAAAAAAAGGAGACCAGCAGAAGAAAGCGATCACTCGCCGGGGATCTGCTCATGATGATGACGGACATTGATGCCTTTGCAGATGTATACCGTTTCTTCAGCAATCGAAACGGCAACATCAGCAATGTGCTCAAGCTGCGAAGCGGCGCGCAGCAGGTGGGTATATTCACGAATGCGATCGGGATCTGTGCGCATCAAAACTTGCAGCTCTTCGTAACACTGTTTCGTCAGCGTATCAGAATGGTCTTCATCGGTAATGACACCACGGGCAAGATTGATGTTGCCGGTGACGAAGGCTTCCATGGCATGACGTTGCATACCAAGCGCCAGTCGGCCGAGCGTTTCGATCGGCGGCGGCATCGTTGCGCCTTTATTGCGAGCGATGAAAGCAGCACGTTTTGCCACGCTTTCAGCCAGATCGCCAATTTGTTCCAGATCACTGGTGATGCGCATGGCAGCGATCACCAGTCGCAGTTCACCCGCCATGGGCTGCTGCAAAGCGATGATCTGATGGCAACGATCTTCGATGGCGGTTTCCAGCGTGTCGAGTTGTTCTTCAAGCACGCGGCATTGCTCACGCGCTTCAATCGTTGGCTGAATAATGGCTTCAACGGCGATCGAGAGTGAACGCTCGACCATGTTGCCCATGCTGACCAGTGAACGTTTGAGATCGGCGAGCTCAAGATCGAAATGACGATTTTGGTTCATGTGGCTTCCTGCTGTTTCCTGCTTTTTCTTGCTGTTTCTTGCTGTTTATTGCTGTCTACGGTTCAACCGAAGCGGCCAGTGATGTAATCTTCGGTCTGCTTCTGGTGTGGATTTGTGAAGATGGAAACCGTGGTGTCGTACTCAATCAATTTCCCCAAATAAAAGAACGCCGTTCGGTCGCTGCAACGCCCAGCCTGTTGCATGTTATGGGTGACGATCACCACCGTGTACTGCTTCTTCAATTCCAAAATGAGTTCTTCGATTTTTCCCGTGGCGATCGGATCGAGTGCTGAACACGGCTCGTCCATCAAGACCACTTCTGGTTCAATGGCGATGGCGCGGGCGATACACAAACGCTGCATTTGCCCGCCAGATAACCCGAGTGCACTTTTGCCAAGGCGATCTTTGACTTCGTCCCATAGTGCCGAGGCACGCAGAGCTTTTTCGCAGGCCAGATCTAATTGCGCTTTGCTGTTGCTGCCACCAACGCGTAAGCCGTAGACCACGTTCTCATAGATGGATTTCGGGAACGGATTCGACTTCTGGAAGACCATGCCCACGCGTTTGCGCAACGAGGTGACTTCGATGTGGGGGTCATAAATGGTGTGGCCCGCCATCAAGATATCGCCACGGTGACGCACGCCGTCAATCAGGTCGTTCATGCGATTGAAATTACGCAGCAAGGTCGATTTTCCGCAGCCCGATGGCCCGATGAAAGCGGTGACCTGCTTTTCGGGAATTTCGAGCGAGATATCGAACAGCGTTTGGTTCGTTCCGTACCAAAAATTGTAGTTCTGAACGCTCAAATAACCCTGGGTAACGGCTGCAGGTGGGGTCAGGTTCATGGTGGGACTCGCGTGGACGGTGCGTGCTGATTTGTCGGGGAGAGTGATCGTAGGCATGGTAGTTAGAACGCCGATGTGGCGTACCTCCGGCGGATGCGTTCACGCAGGATGATAGCGCCCAGATTGAGTACCATCACCAACATGATCAGGAAAAAGGTCGTGGCGAAAACCATAGGTTTTGCCGCTTCAGAATCGGGTGAGAGGAAACCGAGATCGTAAATGTGAAATCCCAGGTGCATGAATTTTTGATCGAGGTGGAAAAAGGGATAGATGGAATCAAGCGGCAGGGTCGGCGCGTGTTTTATGACGCCAACCAACATGAGCGGCGCCACTTCGCCGGCGCCACGAGCCATGGCCAAGATCATGCCAGTCAAAATACCGGGGATGGAAGCCGGCAAGACCACGCGTTGGATGGTCTGCCATTTAGACGCGCCACAGGCAAGACTGCCTTCACGGGCACCACGCGGTACAGCGGCAATCGATTCTTCGGTAGCAACGATGACGACCGGAACCGTCATCAATGCCATGGTCAAGGCCGACCACAAAATACCGCCGGTACCAAACGTCGGGGTCGGTAATTTGTCGCTATAGAATAAGTCATCAATGCTACCGCCGACGATATAGACGAAGAAACCCAAGCCAAAGAGTCCAAAGACAATCGACGGCACCCCAGCCAGATTATTTACCGCAATGCGGACGATGCGGACGACGGGCCCCTGTTTAGCGTATTCGCGCAGATAAATGGCAGCAACCACACCCACCGGAGTGACCGCAACGCTCATCAGCAAGGTCATGACAAAGGTCCCGAAGATCGCCGGCCAGATGCCGCCTTCGGTGTTGGCTTCACGGGGTTTTTCGACCAT
>JANMYZ010000172.1:0-6620 GCA_031382605.1 Planctomycetota bacterium
CGCGTATGCCGTCAGGTGGCAGCCAGGCTACCGACAGGTTATCGAAATCACCGCCGTGTTTCATGACGACTTCGATGTAATAGCGTTTCCCGGCGACTAATTCGATGGTTTCGGATTTCACGGAGGCAAATTTATCCCACCGATTGATCTCTGAATATGCAGGAACGGATGCGATGTTGTTTTTGTTTTGGTGTCGCGTCAGCGCTGAAGCGTAATACGCGGCCAGCGCCTGAAGCGCCCTAAAATTATGCGGGCCATTTTATCTGGGATCAAGCGCTCCTGGTACTTTGGTCTGAAAAAAATGTATGTGTCAACATTTTCATGCATTTTTATTTCCATAGCTTTTCACCATTTTTATTCGCGTGCCCTGTGAAATTTAGAGGTTCCTCATAGGCTGAACCGTGCGTGGCGAAGAAAAATCTCAAGAGTTAAGAGTCGTAGGCAGTGCGCAGCGGTGCCACCGGACGCCAGCAATCGACCATTATCTGAGCCGTCATTCCACCATTGATCGTTGATAATGCGCCGATGATGCAGGTCGGACAAGGCGCTGAACCTGTTGATGTTGCCCAACTCGAAAAGAGCTAAACTGAGCCAGTAATTACTGCATTCACTGAGAGTTGTATCCGGAATAAGATCTTCAGCCGGGATTTTTAAAGCGGCCGTCGTATCGCCACAATAAACACCGATGAGTGCCCGCTGCGCAAGCAGATCTTTGGCGTGAACCTGTACTTCCACACCGTTGTCGCGCCATCGCAGGCCGAAATCTGGATCTGATTGCCGCCACAAATTCATGCGCTTCATAGTGACGCTCAAGCCACCAGCAGCACCTGATTTTATCGCCATCATGTCCCAGATGGACAGGTCAGAATTGGCTGACCAGCGTGCTTCGGGACCCGCGTCAGATGCACGAATGATCCAATCTTCGCCCAACTGCGCCGGAAGCTTCAAGCGAGGTTCGTTGGTCATCCCGTAGGCTTCGGCCAGAGCCAGGGTAGCTATCGCATGATCACGCGCATCGGTGCCCATGCGTCCATCTGCGGATTGTGCCGCAAGAAGCGTGTCGATCAGCACGGTAACGGTTTTTTTGTATGTATTCGGCATCTTGTGGTCGTAACCAGCGCTAAGATAGCTCAGCAGCTCCAAGCCGACACTACCGATGCGGTCGGGGATCCATGATCCAGGCCCAGGAGGCACATCGATGATGATTTCACGGCCACTGAGCAGTTCTCGCTTATTCCACTCCAGAGCCAATTCGACCGATGAAAAAAGTTTTCGCGCGGCCATTCGCATGTGCTCATCGGGATGCGTACACAAGGGCTGGATCAGATCCTTGACCCTTTTGGGCATCTCGGCCCACACCTCGTACCCTCCCAGGTTTGCCCCAAGCATGTCTAACATCCGCAGCTGGCGACCGACTGATCCTTGCAAAAATTCCACAACTATTTCTTGCGCGGCGGGCTCGCGCAGCCGTTGTGCAATCAGCCTCTTCCCTTGATAGTTGGCAACCATCTGCGCTTGAGATAGCGCTACTAATGGAAGGTGCGGAATGATTCGCTGCGGCGCAAAGCGAATTCCGAGCAACACGGCGATCACCAATACCAAAGCTAATCCCGCGCAGCCGGTACTTATCCAGATGATCAAACGACGCAGAGATGGATGAGAAACGGTCATTGTGTGTTACATCTTGGTAAGATTTTGATGAGATTCGGGTGAAGTGTCGTTGGGATCTGCCCTCGTTCGCTTGACGCTAGACCAGCCAATAGATTCATCAGGTCGATTGAGTTGGTCGCGCTGTCGATCGGACTTTCCTCAACGTCATCTTCGACGAGGAAAGCTGAACCTAACGAATCGCCTCCAAATTTCTGCCAGGGATAACCCCGCGTATGCCGTCAGGTGGCAGCCAGGCTACCGACAGGTTATCGAAATCACCGCCGTGTTTCATGACGACTTCGATGTAATAGCGTTTTCCGGCGACCAATTCGATGGTTTCGGATTTCATGGAGGCGAATTTGTCCCAGCGGTTGACCTCTGAATATCCTGGGACGGTGGCGATTTTCCGTTTGTTCTCGGGGGTCTCATCTGTGCTGAAGCGTAATTCGCTGGCCGCGCCTGAGGCAATCCAAAAGGTATACGGGCCGGATTTTTCCGGGATTAAGCGCGCTTGGTAGCGAGCAAAATAGTTGTTTCCCAAGCCTTTGGTGAAGAAGGAACTGAGCACTTGCGATTGTGGCGCGGGATTATTTCCCTTGATCAATTCATCAGCCGACTTCGTAGGATTTGGCCACAAATCTAAGGTGACGCCAGCCGTCGCGTCGTTGTAAAATTGCAGAGCTGAGCCTTGAATGACTTGTTGGGTGATTCCCGGTCCTGACCACGCGACGGCAAGATGGCCTTGTCCGGTGGTCTGCTGCATGCGTGCGGTGAGGTAATATTTCTTGCCGCCAATCAGCGGAATGACTTCCGACGCCTGTTCTGGACTGGTGCTCCATTCGTGCGGTTTGACCGTTGGAGAACGGGCAATCACGCGGCTGCGGTAGGGCTTCTCGTCGGTGCTCAATTCGAGCACGGCGTTATCATCGGCGGCGATCCAGAAACGATAATCGCCGGTCGTGGGCGGGACGAGCCAAGCGAACAGATTATCAAAATAGGCCTCGCCCTGGTTGCTCGGCATTTCTGCCTGGGCGAGGAAATCCACCCGATCAGGAGAAAAACCAAGATTATACGGCAGCGTGCGTGGGGCTTTTAGGAGCAACGGATGAACGGGATTGTTATTCAGCCAGAACTCAGAAACCACGCCGCCATTGCGGGTGACCAAACTGAAATTTTGCTCAATCGATTTGTTGTTCGCATCCGTCAGACGTACGCGCAGTGATTGCGCTTTATCCGCTAATGGCGGCATGCCGGATAATTGACCCTGAGGAGTTACCGTAAGCCAGTCAGGTCCTTCAATTTTTGCATAGGTAATCGGCGTGTGCACACCTTCGCCAAAGTACGTCGCCAAGCTGTCGTTGCCCTGGAGCGATGACAGACGATTGCCGGCATTTACCGTGATGGTGGTGTTGCTTCCGAGCAGACGAAGATCTTCACCTCCCGCTTTATGCAGAGCGGTGACGTCGTCGTCGCTGAGCGAGGTCGAATAGATCCGCACATCAGCAACGCAGATGGAACCCTTACTGTTGGTTGCCACACGAACCGGCAACCGACCATGAAAGAGCTTACTGTCATTGGGGAAGGCGGCTTCGGTCGTGCTCAGTTTGCGTCCATCCAGATACAGACGGGTTTGGTTCTTCGTGCGATCAATCACCATGGCGACGTGATACCAGTGATTGGTTTGCCACGTCATCGGTACGGCTTGATTCATGACCCGAGACGGAGTTCGTGCGTCTTGGTTTTCTCCGTCGGTCTGAGGTCCCCACGAGGTACACCAAAATCTTAATTCAGTCGGTTCAGCGCGCAGAAACCAGCCAAGGCGCATCGAAAAGAGATCGTCGGTGTCAGCGGACTTTTTCGCCAAGCAGGGTCCCAGTTCAAAAGAATCGGCGCGGAACCACATGGCCATGGAGAAGTCGCCATCCTGAGCATCAAGCGCATTGCTGTGGCGGTTACCGCTTTCGTCAAACGGCACCGTGCTGATTGGTAGGGGCAGCAAGCTGCCTTGGTCAGCGCAAATCAAACCGTTGTAAAAATGGCGCGGTTCACTGGATTTCCCCCAGATGCGCATACCGCGTCCGGTTGGCGCGGGCACCCAATCGGTGCCGCTGTCACTGTGGGAAAGCACGCCGTGCAAACCATGTCCGGTGGCATCAGTGATCGTCGTCCCTTTCACATCGGTAAAGGGATAGTGCACCATCAAGCCGACATTCATCAGATCGATGTGGAGCAATTCGCTGACCGTCAAATGCATCGGCGAATCGTCTTGCACGGTGTAGGCCACCACATCTTTACCAACGTACCCAGCGGGCGGAACGTAATGAATGCGTCCTTCAGCCGTCACCGTCGCCTGACCTTTGTTGGCTTTGCAGGAAATGATTTTCAAACGACTGCCGTTGCTCGACCAGTCATTCGCTAAAACGTCAACGTCGGTGACTTGATCCGGCTTTAAGCGCACGGCATCGGTGCAGGCACGTGGGTGCAGCGGATCGGTGAAGCGTTCATTCGCGGCAGGTAAACTTCCTTGGATGATGCTCTGACGTCGACGCGCTTCGGCGATCTGCCAATCCATGCCATCATAATAAATATGGCCATATTGCATGGCGCTGTCGCCATAGGGATCGTGCTGCCCGCCCCACATATGGCCGGCCTCATGATCAAGTTGTGGTCCGCAGAGAAATGAATTTTTTGGCCAATTGGTCATCGAATAACCACGCGGATGATCATCACCACGGACGTGCCAGACCACATCCCAACGCGCAGCGGCCAACGGCGTTTTTTTGTTGCGCCATTCTTTGGCGACGATGCCAAGTTCGGGGAGATTTACTTTGAGCGGATCCTGACGAATGACGGCGATGGTCGACACCACGCGAACCCCCGCGTCGCGGGTCAAGGTCATGTCGTGTTGCAGCATGATGAATTCGTACAGCGCCATGGTCGAGGCGATGGCATGTGGTTTATCACGATGTTCTAGCCACACGCCGTAGGGAATTTCCATCGCATATTCGGCTTCGACCAATTGATCAAAGCGTACGCCATTGGGTGCTTGGCCCTGAGACATGCCGATGCCGAGTGATGAGACGCCCAGGCTTCCTGGGAGCAGATTGCCGCCACTGACAACCGGCATCGGGGGTGGATCTTTGTACACCAATTTGGCCAGCGGTCGGCTCGTATGATTGACGTAGTAATTATCGAAGAAGTAGCTCGTGCGCCCGTCGTCAGTAATCAGCACATACAATTCGCCATCAGGAGCAAGCCCGGCGATCACCAGTGCGTTGGGTATTTCTTTGACGGTCCCACGATAGGTGGACACCGGCGGCAAAGACGGCTGCGCGGTGTATCCAGTAGCCTTGTCCCAGGTGTACAATTTAAAATCGCTGGTGCGACATGTGCGGCGGTACAGTTGCAGCGTCCAAGTTTCTTCAGCGGTGCGTCCGGCAACTTGCACTTCCATCTTTTCGGGCGGATTCACCGGATCAATTTCCACCGCCATCAGCGCCTGCGCTTGGCTCAGAAAGAATGCGCACAGCAGCGTGAGTAAACGAAGCGAGGCGGAAGATGAGAAAGAGGTAATAGGAGAATGCATGGTGTGGCTGTCCAAAATGACCAAGGTGAAAGGTGCTTATTTATCTGAGGAAAGCAGAGGCAAGCGACGCAAGAAGAGGCTATTTTTATCGCAGAATCTTACTGACCACATGCCCATGCACGTCGGTCAGACGATAATCACGGCCCTGAAAACGGGTGGTCAGTCGCGTGTGATCAATGCCCATAATGTGCATGATGGTGGCGTGCAGATCGTGAACCGAGACGGGCTCTTGTATGACGTTGTAACCGAGATCATCGGTAGCACCGTGGGTGATCCCGGCCTTGACGCCGCCACCGGCCATGAACAGCGAGAACCCTTTGATGTGATGATCGCGACCATCGCCCTGGGCCATCGGTGTGCGCCCAAATTCACCGCCCCAAATGATTAACGTATCATCCAGCATGCCGCGCTGTTTGAGATCGGTGATCAGCGCAGCGGTACCTTGATCAACCAGACCAGCGGTGGTTTTAGTGCCGTTTTTCACGCCACCGTGATGGTCCCAACCGCGATGATAACATTGAATAAAACGCACGCCGCGTTCGGCCAGTCGCCGCGCCATTAAACAATTGGCGGCAAAGCTTCCGTCGGCGCCCTTGGTTCCGTAGAGGTCAAGAATGTGTTGCGGCTCTTTGGAAAAATCCACCAAGTCCGGCACGCTACTCTGCATTTTGAACGCCATTTCATATTGGCTGATGCGCGTCGCGATTTCAGGATCAGCTACCACGTCGTCGTGCATGCCGTTCAATTTATTGACCGCGTTGATGACGTCGCGCTGTCCGCCAGCGTCAATGCCAGGCGGCCGGCTGATATACAGCACGGGATCGCCTTTGGCGTGAAAAGGCACGCCCTGATAACGGCTTGGAAGCATGCCCGCTGACCACTGGCGCGAAGCAATCGGTTGTCCCTGGCCGCCACCGACCGAACTAAGCACGACAAACCCAGGAAGATTTTCACACTCGCTGCCGAGCCCATAAACAAACCATGAACCCATGCTGGGGCGGCCGCTAATCGACGATCCAGAATTCATGAAGGATTGCGCGGGGTCGTGATTAATCGCTTCGGTCATCATCGAGCGAATGAGGCACAGTTCATCGGCGACTCCGCCAATGCGGGGCAAGACTTCGCTGATCTCCATGCCAGATTTACCCCAGCGCTTAAAGGCGTGTTGCGGCGCCAAAATGTTGAGAGGCGCACCTTGCAGCTGCGCGAGTTGTTGGCCCCTGACAAAGGCAGCAGGCATCGGCGTGCCGTTCAGCGCGACCATCCCAGGTTTATTATCAAACAAATCCAGATGCGACGGCCCGCCACCTTGAAACAGATAAATGATGCGTTTGGCCGTCGGTTGGTGATGGAGTGGACTGATGATTCCCGACGTGCGCTCGGC
>JANMYZ010000186.1:0-2990 GCA_031382605.1 Planctomycetota bacterium
GTCACATCACCAGCAGGCAAATCCGTCGGCAAAATAGAAGCGCGTTCAGATGGAGTGGTCATCGTTCATCCGGCTGACAAGTGGGACATTTGAAGGTCGCTCAAGATGCTTTCGCTCGCGGTGGTCACAGCAATGGAGAAAACCGACGACACGACCCTCTCACCATCAAACCGTCGCCTAGCGATCCTCTGCAGGCGAACTCATCACCGACCAATCGCTCGCACACGTTCTTTAAATGCAGGGTCTTCCGAAGCGTCGTCAGCGCGCGCATCCTCATCAGGATCCAGGCTGGTACGCACGGACTCTGGAGTAAAACCGTGTTCTTCGAGCGCCGCGCGCAGACTCCGCTCGCTCAGACCCTCGCCCATAATCACGGCGGCATGATCCCCGCGCACAAAGCGGACTCGCCGACTTTTGGCCAACGTTGCCACGGCCAACAGTAAGCGCAGTTTGTCCTGCTTGTTGAGTGGGCGGGGGAAATCGACATCAAGACGCATGACCATGGTCGTACGCTAGTCCAACTCCTGAAGACGGAAGCGTGGTCCTGCGAAGCCCAAACTCCGGCCTGTACCAATCTCCCGGTTCACGCGCCAAAAGTATCCGGCATGCCAGGGTCTAGGACTCCACAGGGATTGCCGTCGCCATCGCGATACTGCGCTGGACGTTTGAATTTCTCCTGGGTTTTTTAGTTTTATGCGGAGATCACAAAGGTGCTCATGGGATCAGTACCAAACGTACGCCAGAGAGAGCGTGCTCGGTCTCTCGGTCAACGTTGGTGATGGCATTTGCAGAGGCGCTCACCATCGCGTTATCCATCCATGATCCTCCCAGCAGGGTACGCTCGCTGGTCCACTCCCGAACGTTGCCGTGCAGATCGTAGAAACCATTGCCGTCTGCGCTGGTGGTTCCCACGCTGCGGAACCCACGCACGCCATCGCAGGTTTCACGAACCCAGGCGTAGTTGGTGCCGCTGTAACGTCCCTCACCCCAGGCGAAGGTCGCCGTTCCCGCCGCGCCGCGCCATTGTGCCGTGGAGGGCAGCGCGAGTACGACGCCCGCATGAGTCGCGCGGTAGGAGCTTAGAGCTCCGTCGTCCACCCCGGCGTGACCGGCGATGGCATCATAGCTGAGGGCGAAGGCTGGCTTGGTCGGATCGTCGCTGTTGGCGCTGCCGAGCGCACCGGTTGGTACGGTAGCCACTCGCGTCCACGGCTGGGATGCCGAACCGGCGATCACCTGCCACTGGGCCTGAGTGACCTCGAAGACGCCAAGCAAAAACGCGCTTCCATCGGTCGCGGTGGTTTGACGAAAGACCATTTTCGTGGTCCGGTACGCGGAATCACTCAGCAGATCGGGCAGTTCGTCGGCGATGACGATTTCTCCGCTGGCGAGGTTCAGCACCTGATAGCCCGCTGAAGCGCTGCCGCCGCCATTGCCATGATGGTGATGGACACTCGGAACACCGTATTTGTCCACGTGCAGGTGGTCGCACCCGGCGCTGAGCAAAACAGCAATGGCGATGAGGGCAGAAGAGATGCGCTGAAAATGCATGATAGGTTCCTTGAGGCGGAATTTTGGTGAAATCTGTTGACGCCGTCGCTCAGCCGATGCCAGGCGTGGCACCACGAATCATAATAAGGGTCTCCACTACGTCGCTGGAGCCAGTCACGGGATCGTGGACCAGCACCCGCAGCCATACCTGTTTGCCGTTCAAGCCGACCGGAACGCCAGTCCAGCGCACCTCGCTAGTGGCGCTGTCGACCGTGACGCCGGTGAAATCGAGCCCGCCATCACCAACCTGGTCGAGGGTGTAAACGAGGCCGCTGGTGATGCCGGTTGAAGCCAATGCGAAGCCACCAAGCGACACCGTGCCGGGATCACCCGACGCCACTTCGTGTTCGGGCAGGTTGACAACCACCGGCTCGCTGCCGTTGACGTCGATACGGATTCCCAGGCTTGGCGAGGAGAATGATCCGCTATTGCCAGCCGCATCGAAGGCTTGAACGCGGGCGTACAGGGTCTGCCCGTCGGCTCCGGTGACCGTTGCGCTGAGCAGATTGCCGACCTCGCCATCGAACACCTCGCTGCCGCCTGGAGTGCTGCCAACCTGCAAGCGATAAGTCATCACGCCCGAGTGCGCATCGGTCGCGGCGTTCCAGGCGAAGATGATGGTGGGATTCACGCTCATCAAGGCGCTGGTCGTAGGAATTCCAGGCGCGCTGGGCGGCGTGGTATCGATCAGCACTCCGCTGCTGGCAGCGGTGAAGGCACTAACATTGCCAGCAGCGTCGACGGTGCGCACGCGGCAGTACAGAGTCTGACCGCTGACGCCGGTGACGGTGCTGGCGTTACTTGCGGCCATGCCATTGAAGACATCGCTACCGCCTGGCGTAGTGCCGATCTGGACCTCGTAGGTCACCCCACCTGCGCTGTCGCTGCTGGCCGTCCAGGAGAAGGTCACCGCAGGATTATTGGTCACGGTGGTGGGCGAGGTCGGAACTCCCGGCACGGTCGGCGTCGTGGTGTCGATGCGAATGCCATCGCTTGCTGATGAGAACGCGCTGGCGTTTCCCGCGCTGTCGATCGCCCGCACCTGAGCGTAGAGCGTCTGACCATCAGCGCCGGTAACCGTCGTGTTGAGCACCGCGCCGACATTGCCGCTGAAGACCTCGTTGCCACCGGCAGTGGTGCCGACGCGCAGTTCGTAAGTGACCCCACCGCCGCCATCGGCGCTGGCCGTCCAGGCGAAGGCGACCGCCGTCAGATTCGTAAGCGCACCGGCATCGCTCGGCGTGCCAGGCGTGGTCGGCGCCAAAGAATCGTAAGTCACCGTTACCATGTTTGAGGCGAGGTTACTATTTCCGGCTGCGTCAGTGACCGAACCTGCCGCAAGTTGGCAGGTCACCGCGCCCTGCCCGGTTGGAGTCACCGCCACGGTGAAGACGGTGGTGGACTGCGCCGTCACCACCCCGGCGGTGCCGTTGCCAATC
>JANMYZ010000197.1:0-5607 GCA_031382605.1 Planctomycetota bacterium
CTTCGTGTGAAAAGGAGATTTCGACGCGTCGTACTACAGGGCCACCAACCAAACAACGACTCAGCGTCTTTGGATGACCTCATTCCTAGGGTGTGATACCCATCTTTGCCTTTCTCGTCGAAGCGTCTGCTTGGATAGACATGACGGTGGCGACCTGTGGCATCACTTCTAGGCTGTTCAGCCGACTCATCGCATGAAACCCACTCCGATCAGCGTCGAAGGTCCAACGACCAAGAATGAGACCGACATCTTAGCGGTTCACAGCCCACGTGTGCCCAGTCACATCGGGCCATACAAAATTTTAAAATTGATCGGCCGCGGTGGCATGGGCTCGGTCTATCGCGCACGCGTCGTGGTGTCGTGTCAGGTACCGATTGGCCAAGAAGTCGCGCTCAAACTGTTGCGCGAAACTGACGAACAAGAGCGCAAACGATTCGCTCGCGAATCAACCTATCTGCAAGACCTACGCCATCCTGGAATCGTGCGCGTACTTGATAACGGTGAACATGATGGCCAGCCGTATTTGGTGATGCAATTAGTGGAGGGTAGCCACGCCGATGATCTGCTGATTTCGGGTAAACCGATTGAGCAAAATTATCTTGCTGATCTTGCCATTCAGGCGCTTGATGCGCTGCATGCCGCACATCTGCACGGCATCCTGCATCGCGACATCAAGCCTGGAAACATCATGATTTCCGAAGGCGGCCAGGTGAAGCTGGTCGACTTCGGTTTAGCCCAATACATGAACGCCGTAGAATCGCATTTGACTGCCACCGGTGCGGTGGTCGGCACGCCTGCGTACATGAGCCCAGAGCAAGCATCTGGACAGCGCGAGGTGATCTCGCGCCGCAGCGACGTTTACAGCATGGGCGCGTGTTTATACGAATTACTCACCGGCCAACAGCCTTTCTCTGCCGATAATTCGGTCGCTCTGCTGCGCTGCATTATTGAGGATCCGCTCACACCACCGTCCGCACATCGACCAGATTTAGCTCACGATCTTGAAACCATTGTGCTCAAGGCGATGGCCAAAGATTGGCGCGACCGTTATGCCACCGCCGAAGCCATGGCAGCGGACCTGCGGCGCTTTCGTTTAGGGGTACGGGTCCGCACCGCACGACCAAACTTTGTGCGGCCATTACTGCGCTCTGCCTGGCAACAGCGATCTTCGATGGCATTGATCGCGTTGATGATTTTCATCGCGCTAAGCACCACGGCACTGGTGGTGCGCACGGCGCTCAAACGCGCCGCAGAACAAGGCGCCGCCGCAGCCGTGATGAGCAATCCGGACGCCAGCCCCGATGTCAGTGTGGTGACCACCAATTCAGTCGTAAAAAAACCAGTTATTCCCCAAGATCCTTGGGTTGAGGTCTTACATCAGGACATCGCCCTCGACGAACCCCTAAGCCCACTGGTCATGCAAGATGGTCAAACGTTGGGCAAAGATCTACGCCGCACCCCGCTGCCTACCGTTTCTGGACCAGTGCGACTCAGCGCAAGCATCGAACTGCTCGACAAAGATGGTGTCGTTGAACTGATGGTCAGTGACCGCGATGTCGGCCTTGGCTATCGCGTGCGCATCATCGCCACCAACAGCAACGATCGCCTGGAACTGCTGCGTGAAAATAAAATCATCCGCAGTCGTGACTTGGGACAATTGTCACGCGGCCCGGCTATGCGCTTTAGCATTGAGCGCGTTGACGACACCGTGACTGCGCGTTTGGCAGAGCGAGAGCCGCTCGTTTTCAAAGATATGTTACCGATTGAAGGACTCATCTCCGACGGTGTTCAGATCGCTTTTGTGCCGGAACAAGTCCAGGTTTCAAAAGTGAAACTTGAGCGTCAACGAACCACACTCAACGTCAGCCCGTTGGTAAAGCCCGACAGTTTGCGACAAGGTGGCTACTTCTTGCGCGCCATCGATGAATATCAACGTTTTATCAACGATCATCCGAATGATCCAGAAGTGCGTGACGCTCAATTGCGTATCGCCTTCTGCCTTGAAGGCTTGAATACTCTAGAAGATTTTGATCAAGCGTTGAAAAAATTTGATGAGGTCGCCAGCGTCTATCGTGATCATCGCGACTACGTTCTGACGGCAACCTTTCATGCCTGGAGTTGCGCCCTGGCACTCGGACGCATGCAAGCCGCTGAGGAATATTTCGAAGCGATCCGCTATGGTTACGATCTGCCAACCCTGCTCCCAACCATTCCCGAAGCGACCATCAAAGATCTGGTCAGTGACTATAACAAACGCGCCAAGCTGCTCGCCGACAGCGAGCCAGATCGCGCTGCGCGACTCTTCAGTAGTGGTGCCGAAATTGCATCATACCTGAACCAACCTGAAGATGCCGCCGACGCACAAGGACGAGCGGGCGATATTTTGCTCACCCTGGGGCAATTCGAACAGGCCGCCAAACACTTCCGCAACATCACCAACGATGATCGTCTTGAAGAAGATCAACGTCGGCCATACGTCCTGCGTTTGGCCCATGCAGAACGCCTTATCCCGCCATCATCAGACTTTCCTGACCAGCACATCAAGGCTTCAGAAACGGCTTACCGCGCGATCATGGAGCAGAAATTCGCGCCCTTAGAACAGCGGCAATGGGCGCGGCTATGGCTGGGCGATCTCCGTTTTTACCTGGGTGACCAAGACCGTGCGCTCGCCCTATGGAGCAAAGGCGAAGAGGTGAACACTCTGCCTGGAAAAATCATGCACCATTTGGTGACGTCGGATCGCCCTATGCCGCTGAACGTCGGGCCTGCACACATTAGCGACGTGACTTTTTTCAATGCGCGCTTAGCCCAAATGCACGGACGAAGTAAAGACTATCGCAGCGCTCTGGAGCAAGTGGTGAAACAATCACGACCAGACGTGTGGCCCGTGGCTCTGGCCAAACAATTGTTAGAGCAAATGAACGATGCTCAGCCGCCTGCGGTGCTACCGCCTGAAGACGATTCGTTCGGCACGCCATCGCCCTAGCGGTTCGCCTCACCAAACGTTGGTGAAATCTTCAAAACGACACAACCGTCGCCCAAAGGACGACGGTTGTGTGACGTTGAAGCGGAAAGAAATAGAAAGAAACGAGAATTTACTCCTCGTCTTTATCTTCCTTTTCCTCGTCATCGTTGAGGTTTTCCTCCATGTCCTCGTTTTCTTCGTCGACAATGTCGACGAATTCATCAAGGGCGTCACGGATCGCCTCATTCATCTTGAAACCCTCATTTTTGAGGAGTTTAATGATGTCCTCTTCCAAACCCATGAGCGAACTCCTTCTTGTCTTGCGTGGCTTAGGGTTTCCTAGCAGCGCGTTTATTGAACGCCAGTCCTCGTCGTGACATGGCGGTGATTTTGATCTGGCGATCAGACCAATTGGTCCAAGCGCTGATGCTGGTGCAGTGCGTAGACCACCATCGCAAACTGTCAATGTAGGAGCGTCATAAAGCCTCACTTGAACCTGTAGCTGTTCCGCTACACCCCCACCCATGTCTGACGCACATTTAATCCAGCCCGCCCGCATCGGCATCGTGGTCACCTCTGATCGAGCCAGCGCTGGCGTCTATCACGATCTTGGTGGCCCTGCGATACGCGATACGCTGCGCGTCTATCTGACCTCACCATGGCATGATATTTATCGCCTGATCGCCGATGATCAGATCACGATAGAAAATACCCTGATCGAATTGTGCGATCGCGAGCACTGTGACTTGGTCGTGACCACCGGCGGCACCGGCCCAGCGCCACGCGATGTGACTCCAGAGGCAACCACGGCGGTCTGCCAAAGAATGATGCCCGGATTCGGTGAATTGATGCGGGCAGCCTCGCTCGCTTTCGTCCCCACTGCAATTTTGTCACGCCAAACCGCCGGCATCCGCGGGACAACCTTGATCATCAATCTTCCAGGCAAACCTAAAAGCATCCGCGAATGCCTGGACGCGGTATTTCCCGCTGTTCCGTACTGTCTGGACCTCATCGGAGCCGCCCGTTTAGAGACCGATTCTACGGTCATCAAGGCTTTCCGGCCCAAACAAGGTTGATGACGGCTGACTGGACGGCCAAGCCAGTCGTGAGGTACCATCAACTCGGAGCCGCCCATGTCCCATTCTCCGAGCACCAACCGTCACTCAAAAAATGGTGAAGAGGCCAACCTCTCACAAGAAGAACTCGATCGTCTGTTGTCGATCAGCGGCTTTATTTCTGACACCAATACCGGCGACCGAAAAACCCTGATTGATGAGATCAAGGACGCCATCCTGGATTCCGGTAAATTATCGCTCGATGAATGGATGGGCCTGCGTGACCGTTTGAAAGAAATTGAACGGCTGATTCCGACCATCGATTTGATGATCGACCTGAAGCAGAAGCTGAAGAAAAAGTAACCCTAAAAAACGCAGTCGACAACCATTTCACCGCTAAGCCGCCAAGAGCGCAATACCCCGTTAGGGCACTTAGGACTTACAGCAAAATCAAACTTCACCCGTTTGGTGAAGCCGTTGATCATCTCAATTTTGATTCAAACCTTTGCTTTTCTTTGCGTCTTTGCGCCTTAGCGGTGGAAGTTTTAATTCCTACTGCGGTTTTTAGGGTAACGTCAAAGAACCCCTCTTGGTGTTCCGACAGCGCTAAAGAATCTCAACGAACGAATGATCAGGATTTTGCTGAGCGCAGTAGCGCTTGTCCCATTCGCTGGGAAATAGCACCACGGGCTTATCGCGCAGATCTTTGGCTAAGTAAGAACCGTGGGTTGGCTTAAAGGTGTCAACGTTGCCCACCAACCACGCGCTGCACTGGTATGGCAGATCCGACACTTCGGTGTCGACGTTATATTCATCCTTCAGGCGATAGCGCAGCACCTCAAATTGCAGGCGTCCGACAGCGGCGACGAAAGGATCGCCCAGCGGGTTTTCCCAGCTACGCAGCACTTGCACCGCACCTTCACTGGAAAGTTGCGCGACGCCTTTGTCGAATGACTTGCGCTTGGTTAAGTCAGCGGGCATCACGCGGGCAAAAACTTCTGGCGGGAAGCTCGGCAACGGCGCGTGTTCGAAGCCGTCCTTTGCAGGACCGCTTTGTGACAAAATGGTGTCGCCAATAGCGAAACCTGCGTTGACCAAACCGACCACGTCGCCGGGATAGGCAACATCCAACGTGGTGCGGTCGCGCGCCACCATGGTTTGCGGACGCGACAAACGAACTTCGCGCACGAACTGTCCGCGATGGTAATGCTTCACCACGATATCGCGTTCGAAGCGGCCTGAACAAATACGCACGAAGACCAAGCTGTCGCGATGCTTGGGATCCATGTTCGCTTGGATTTTGAAAGCATAAGCACTGAACGGCGACGTCACCGGATCGATGGAAATCAGCTCGCCGTCAAGTTTCGTGGCGATACGCGGGCTCGGCGGAGGCGCCATGTTGATGAAAGCGTCATAAAAGGGTTCGATGCCAAAGTTGGTCAAGGCCGAGCCGAAAAATACCGGGGTAATCTTCCCCGCGCGAAACGCTTCGTTGCTGAAAGGATTTCCCGCGACTTCCAGCATTTCCAATTCACCACGCATCTTCGCGGCTAACTCTAGACCGATCACTTCTGCCGCGTGTTCACT
>JANMYZ010000254.1:0-8122 GCA_031382605.1 Planctomycetota bacterium
TTTCGTGGCGCCGGTGGCGACCTCGTTGAACTACGTACCGATCAATCAGCATTTACCGCGTTGGCACGCTTCTTCCGTGAACGGCGGAGGAAGATTCATGCTTAAATGTCTGATGTCCGATGTCCGATGTCCGATGTCTACTATCCTACGTTTTGCGTGGTTGCTGGCATTCTTCTTCTGCTGCATGACGCCCGCTGTCTTCGCCACGGAACCGTCAGCTCCAGCAGACATCGGACATCGGACATCGGACATCGGACGTTTTTCGGTTGAGGTTTCGGCTTCGGCGAACTCCGTCAATGTTGGCGGATCGCTGACGGTGACGGTGACGTATCGTTGGCCTGCCGGCTGGGCGGTGGTGGCGCCACTCGGCGAACCTGATCCGGCGAAAGATTTTGCTGATTGTTTTGTGACCAATCTGCCGCCGCCGCAAAAGCAAAGTAGCGGACAAGAAGAGCGCCGCGTTTACACCATTACGCTGTCCGCCGTTCGCGATGGCGTGTGGGAACTTCCACGTCCGACGTTGACGGTGCAGACGCCGGAAGGATCTCGCTCCACCGTTGCGGCGGCCGTCCTCATTCAAGTCGGAGCCGAAGACCAACCCGCGCAATTACCGCCACCGCGCAAAGCGTGGACCAGAGCGGTCAGCCCTTTGGATGATCAACGCGCTTGGTGGGCTTTGGCCGTGGTTGCCGTCGCGCTCGCTGGCTTGGTCGCCATGGTCATGCTCCGACGTCGCCAACAAAAAGTCATTCGCACGCCCTGGGAACAATTTTACGATGACTGGCAAAGTGCGGCATCTGCGGCTGATGGGAAAGAAGCTGGGGCGCGCTTGAGTATCGCCTTGCGGCGCTGTTTGGGCACCGTCTTCCGTTTCGATGGGCCGGCTTCGACCACGCGCGAAACCATCATGCATTTGCGTGGGCAATTACGCGATGACGAACATCGTGATCTGGTGCGTTTATTAGAAAGCCTTGATGCCTTACGCTGGGCGGCCGATGATCTGCCAACGTCAGCGGTACGACCGATGGTCGAACTTGGTCGTAATTGGAGCACGGCACTGAAACAACGTCTGGCTGCCGAAGAAGCCGCGCGCTTGGCAAATCCTGAAGCAGCGAAAACAGCGGCCCAAACGACAGCCAAAACAACAGCAGCCGCCAACGGAGAGCGCCCGTGACGTCCGACTCCACCTTGCTGAGTTTTCGTTTTGCCGATCCATGGATGCTCGCTCTCGGACTCTTTGCGCTGCTGGTGCTGCTGTGGCAACCCGCACGTGGAGGCGCTACGTTCAGCGGCTTTGCCCTCGCGCGTGAATCTCTACGTCCGAGCCGTGGCCCTGGGATTTATCGTTTGTTGATCGCCAGCGGGCTGACGCTGCTCGCGCTCGCGTTGGCCAGACCACAAGGCGGACGTGAAACCACTGAGCGCGAACAAGCTGGGCGTGACTTGCAACTGGTGATCGATCTCTCGGGCAGCATGGAAGTCGACGATATACTTGATGAGCAAAATGAGCGCATGGATCGACTGGCTGCGGTGATGCAGGCGGCCAAGCGCTTTGTCGCTAGTCGGCCAAATGATCGCATCGGTTTGGTGTTCTTCGCTGATCGCGCGCTCACCTCATGCCCGCTGACGTATGACCATGAAACCGTGGTGCAATTTCTTGAACGCACCGAACGACAACAGCGCTCGATATGGAATAACAACAGCGGTCAGAATGAAAAAGGTCTGCTGGGGAGTGCCACCAATCTGGGTCTGGGATTGGGCAGCGCTCTACGCGGGCTGACGGACACCAAATCGAAGGGCCGCGCCATCATCTTGGTTACCGACGGCGCCGATTCGCGCGAGTTACCAAGCTGGGTTGATCCGCTAGAAGCCGCCCGTCATGCGCGCACCTCTGGCGTTTCGGTCTATGGCATTGGAGTCGGAAATCCCACCGGCACCCGCAGCGTGCGCGACCCCTTCGGACGGATGACGACTGAACGCGTGCCCAAACGTCTTCAGCCCGACATGGCCCGCTTAGAAACCATCGTCGCGCAAGCCAACGGCAAAGCCTTCCGCGCCAACGACCGCGTCGGACTCAACGAAGTTTTCGCTCGCATCGATGAATTAGAGCCGACCCCGCGCACCGTCCGCAAACGCGTCGACTACGCCGATCAATTCGCTTGGCTGCTCGCCCTCGGCACCGCATTCATCGGACTCGCCCTCGCACTTGAGCCACGGTTACGGGGCGTGGCATGAGCTGGGCCAATCCGCATTTTCTGTGGTTGCTGCTGGCTGTCGTTGGGCTGATCGGGCTGACGTTTTGGTGGCTGCGTTGCGCTCGTCGTTCGCGCGCGGCCCTGGGTGTTGGGGTTCCGCATTTGACGGCCGGAGTTGGGCACAAACGCGCGGTTTTGCGCAGCGTTTTATTATGGAGTGGCTTGAGCCTGCTCATCGTCGCGCTGGCTGGCCCGCGCTGGGGCGCTGGTGAAGAGGTGCAGTCGCAAACCGGAGCCGATGTGCTGCTGGTGCTCGACTGTAGTCGTTCGATGTTGGCTGAAGATATCCATCCTGACCGCTTGGAAGCGGCCCGACGCAAGGTGCTCGATTTACTTCGCTTGGCGCCGGAGACGCGCTTGGCCCTCATGCCGTTCGCAGGCGTCCCGGTGCTGCGTTGTCCGCTCAGCGGAGATCACTCGGCGATTGAATTGATGCTCGGCGATTGCACCCCGGCGTTGTTCCCGGCCGATGCCGGTTATCAAGGCACGGCGATCGGCGATGCGGTGCAAGCTGGTTTGAAAATACTCGGCAAGCCAACTGATCGTGGTCAATCCATCATCGTCATGAGCGACGGCGCTGATGATGATAAAGCCTCCGTCGACGCGGCTGGTGCGGCGGCCAAAGCACTGGGGATCCCGATTTACGGATTATTTTTTGGCGATCCGGAACGCGAAGTCAGCATCATCATCGACGGCAAGAAAGAAGTCATGCGCGCTGATCGCACGACCCTAGATACGCTGGCCACCGTGACCGGCGGCTTGTGCGTCAACGCCCGCAGCGATCCGGAAGACATCCGCGTCGTGCACGATCATATGCGCTCGCACGTAGTGCAGTTACCCTGGGAAGAACGCCGACGCATCGTGCAGAGTGAACGCTATCAGTTGGTTCTGCTGCCTGCATTTCTACTGATTGCTTTGGGCATGCTGATCCCCACGCGACGGAGGCGCTGAACCTATGCTGACTCACCGCTGCGGTATCTTTTCGTTTCCTTGGTGGTCGCTGTTATTCTTCCTCGCGCTCGCCGCCGTTCCGCTGCACGCTGCGGATCCATGGGAAATCATTAACGACGCCAGTCGCGATGAGCCCATGGTCGCGCAAAAACGCCTGGAAGCGTTGTTGCTTGAACAGCCGTCTTTCTATCCCGCGCACTTTAACCTCGGAACGGTGCTGATGGACAGCGACCACGCGCGAGCCGCGACACATTTCGAAACGGCTGCCAGCAGCCCAACGCCAGAATTGGCGCACGATGCGTGGTACAATCTGGCGCTGGTGCGCTGGAAACAGGGCCGACTCGACGACGCGCTGACGGCGGCGGGCAAGGCGCTTGATTATGATCTGAAAAATACCGAAACCCTGAAGTTGCGTGACGAGCTACGGCGGCTGGCGATTTTTCGCGCCAACGAAGCGCGCAAAAAAGCTGAAGAGGAAGCGAAGAAACTCCGCCTTGCGAGCAAAGAACTGCCAGACGCCCACGTCGGCGAACCCTACGAGTTCCACCTGCAAGCGCTCGGTGGGGCTGGCGGATATCGCTTCGCGCTCGATCAACCGCCAGCACCCGTCACCAGCACGCCGTTGAAAGCGGGTGCGGCTCCAGCAGCGCCAGTAACACCGCCAGCACCGCCGGCTCCACCAGTCACCGCGCCACCTGGACTGACGCTGGCGGCCGATGGACGACTGCACGGAACGCCAACGAAAGACGGACGTTTTCCGCTGCCCTTGGTGCTGACCGATAGCGCCAAAGCGAGCGTGAAAGGAAGCGTCTCCGTCAACATTCAACCCGCACCCGCGATCACCACCACCGTGCTGCCAGAAGCAATTCTTGGCTCACCGTACGCGGCCGTCATTGACGCGGTCGGACTTGATCAGCCGCAATGGAGCGTTTCGGGTCTGCCCGCTGGCATCATTGCGAGCACGGAACGCGGACCGCAGTTGCGCCTGAGCGGGACGCCAACGCAGCCAGGAAAAATGATGCTGGAAGTGCGCGCCGATGATGGAAAACGCAGCGCCATGCGCGGCGGCAAACAACCGGGCGCGACTCCGGCAATCCCGTTGATCGTCAGCGATACGTTTGCTCCTGACGTGGCCGTTTTACCGCCAGCAACCGCCTGGGCACCGTACACCCATCAGCTTGGCGTGCGCGGAAAAGCGCAAACTTATCGCTGGTCATCGCCTGGTGCTGAGGGCTTGAAACAAGATGAGCAGGGTAAAATCAGCGGTGCTCCTGAGCAAGCTGGCGAGATCCCTTTACCCGTGACGATTCACGCCGAAGACGGACGCACCCGCAGTAGTTCGGTAAAAATTCCCGTCAATGCGCCGCCGGTTATTGAAGAACCACAGCCACTGCCATTCACCGTCGGCGAACCCGCCCAACGGCCACTGAAAGTCACCGGCGGTACAGCGCCTTATATTTGGCATCTGGCGAGCGGAGTGCTGCCCAAGGGCCTGCGCCTCGATCCCGATGGCACCATCCGTGGAGTCGCCACAGAACCCGGCGAAACCGACGTGACCGTCGCCGTCCATGATCGCTGGCAGGCCACCACCCAGCAAAAAGTACAGGTCGTGGTCGGCGAAAAACCTAAAGACGAACAGCCGCCGGAAGAAAAAAAGGACGACAAGAAAGAAGAAGAAAAGAAGGAAGATCAACAGAAGCAGGATCAGCAGAAACAAGACCAGCAAGATCAGCAAGATCAGCAGGCGAAAAAAGATCAACAGGATCAGCAGGATCAACAGAAGCAGGATCAATCTCAAGGCGGTAAAGATAAACCGCCGCAAACCGCCGCCGAACGTACCGCACAACAAGCCGAGGTTTTAAATCACGCTGCTGCTGAACGCTGGCTTGAAGCGCTGCCGAAAGAAGATCGCGATGCGCTGATGTATCAGTTGCTCGACGGCGGTGCGGTCAAACCGAAAAAGAAGGAAAAGGCGTGGTAAAGCTGGGCTTCGTTTATTCACGTCCGTGGATCATCATCGCCGTGGTCAGTTGGTTGATCGCTGGTGGAATCACCACCCAAGCTGCCGATGTCCGTTTGGAGTTGCCAGATCCGCTGGTCGCTGGCGTGGTCCAGCGTGCAACCGTGGTGATTGAAAACGCCGATGTTCGAGTCGATCACCTTGATTTACCGCCAGTCGCCAATCTGGAATGGGAAGCCCAAGGTCGCTCAAATTACCAAATCAGCATTACCAATGGGAAACGCAGCACCAAAGAATCGCTTCCCGTAGTCTTGCGAATTCAGCAAACGACGGCGTTGACGATTCCCGCGATCAGCGTTGTTTTTGTCGATGGATCGACCACGAGCACCGCAGCGGTCACCATCCAACCACAGGCCGCCGATACCTCCCTCAGTGGCGAAGCGGTTGCGACCGTGACCTTTGAGCCGTCAACGATTGTTCCCGGCCAACCAGCCAGCTTGGTCTATCGTTTATCGCTGCGCCAAGATCGCCCACGCGCGATTAAGGAACCGTCGCTAACGCCGCCGGCTGGAGTGCTGGTCCTGGGCGAACGTAGCGAAACCAAAGGAACAACCACTGACAAGGAAGGGCGCGAATGGCAGGTCCAAACTTGGCGCTGGCCAGTAAGTGCGGCGCAACCCGGAACCTTCGAAGCTCGTGGCCAGCAAGAATGGTTTCGCTGCCATCATGATCTCTTCAACCAATTAGTGCCTGAAAGTTCTCACCAATTGCCGATCAAGCCTGCCGTCTTGACCGTCACCGCCTTGCCTGATGCAGGTCGACCTGCCGACTTCACTGGTTTAATCGGCCCACTGGAAGCCAGCGCCGCCATCGAACGTCCGCGTATTGCCGCAGGCGAAGGCACGATTTTCACCCTCACTTTAAAAGGGCCACAGGTTGGTTTGGGTAAACGGCCAACCCTGACGCTACCGCCCGGCGTTCAGGCCTACGCCAAGGACGATGACGATGAGAAAGCCGGAGAACGGCATTTTCGTTGGGATTTGGTCCCCGCGAAAGCCGGAGAAATCATCCTGCCAGCATTCTCATTCCCCTACTTTGATCCGCTTTCACAAAGCTACCAACGCGCCACCAGCGCGGCCATCACCATGACCGTGATACCAGGGCGCAGTCGCGATTTAATTATCAGTGGCGAAGTGACGCCGAAAAAAATTATCGCCGCACCGACCGTGACCGTGCCGAGTGAAAATCTGCGCACCATGCCACCGCCGATGCGCGGTGATACCACGGCATCGACTCCACCAAAATGGACCTGGCCGTTACTGACTGTGGCGCTGATATTCGGCGCCCTCATCGGTCTTGGTCAACGCCTGAGCACGCGACCAAAACGCGGCCCGCACCGTGGCCGAGCATTGGCAACCGCGCTTGCCGCCAAGGATTTGGACGCGATGGCTCGCTGCGTATTTTCCTTGCGGCCAGATTTAGATGACGCCGGACGCCAAGCGGCGGATGCCTTGGAACAAGCCATCGATCGAGCACGTTTCGGCTCCACCGCTGCCGGCGATTTCACTGCACTCGCAGCTCCGTTGATAAAGATCCCATGACCAGCATCCCGGCCACGATTCGCATTCCCTGCCTGTGGCTGTTGATCCTCACCAGCGCATGGAGCGCCGACGATCCTTACGCCGCGTGGGGACATGGACGCCCGCAAGACGCCATCGCGGAACTCCATCGGCAGGCGACCACCAGCCAGCGCTGGGACGCGTGGTTTGATCTCGGCCTAGCCGCATGCGCTGCGGGACGCCAAGCAGATGGCGCGGCGTGGTTGGTCACCGCCCATCGCCTTGCACCGGAACGACCCGAACCACGGCAAGCGCTGCGCGCCACGCAGGTGAATCTGCCGCTCGGATGGCTCGACCGACTTGGCCCGCTCGCACTACCGGGCATGGGCTGGATCGGCCTAACATTGATCGCGCTTGGCGGAATCACGCTCGGCTTCGCCTGTGCCACTCGTGGCCGACGCACCATGCCCGTGCTGATCGGCAGCGCACTTTTACTCAGCGCCCTCCCAGGCCGCATCGCCTGGGAACATGATCATGCCCGGCAACTCGTGGTCACCGTGCGCGAGAGCCAACTCTACGATAGCTCTGGCCAGCCCATCACCGCCATCGCGGCAGGAACCGTGCTAGAACAAGAATCCTCGACTGCATGGGCTGAGCGCATTCTGGTCCATGATCAAGCCGGACATCGCGGCCATCTGCCATTGGCGGATACCATCGCTCAACCGTAAATATGGTTGAGCTGAAGCTCGCGCGACCAGTGATTGAACATGGGGCGAGCGGTAGAACATTCTCTCTTCGTGATGTCTATCGCTCTCCCCGACATCGAAGCCAAACAGACCACCCGCACCATGCCGCGTTGGCAGGTCGTGCTGCTGAATGACGATGACCACACGTACCAATACGTCGTCGAAATGCTGATGAAGATCTTTCATCACGATCAAGAAACCGCCTTCCGCATGGCCTGCGAAGTCGACAGCGCTGACCGCGTCGTAGTCGACACGACCACCAAAGAACGCGCCGAGTTGAAACGCGACCAAATCCACGGCTACGGCGCCGACTGGCGTTTACCGCGTTCACAAGGATCGATGTCGGCGGAGATTGAGCCGGCGGAGTAGCGGAAAGTGGGAACGAAATCCCGATGGGATTCTGAAAAGACGAAACCATCGCGTTTTCATTTCACGTCCTCCAATTCCTCCTCCAATTTTTCGGGGAATGAATCGGTCACGGTGCAACGCCGTTTCTTTGCGTCTCTCATGCGCTCAACGACCCCATGCGTAGTCATCGCGAAAGCCCCAACGGAGCGACCAAAGATAGCCCAGGGCATCGCCGCTTGGGACCTGGGACCGCCGGTTTCCAACCGGCCAGGTGCAATTCATCGCACTTTTCAAAAATCCAAC
>JANMYZ010000279.1:0-16474 GCA_031382605.1 Planctomycetota bacterium
GCCAACTTTATTTGTTCCCCAAGCAAGCTCATTGAGAAATCAAACCCTGGTGGCCGAGTACCGAATGCTCAGCTGGCACATGTCAGTCCGCTAAGTCGCCAGATGAAAAACATGTCGGCGTCACCCTGCGTTTGAATGATACCATGGATAGGAGAACGAATATGGCTGAAGTTACGGTCGTTGACGATGACACCAACGCGCGGGTCGGTGGCAATGATCGCATTGCTCCGTTCAACGGTTTTATCAGTCGATGCGTTACCGACATGGATATGCTCGTACTCAGGCAACGTCGCTATCTGTTCAGAAACCTGCCGATGGAATTCATCAACGTTGGCTTCTCCATTAAAACAAGGGGTGACAATGCTAACGATTAATATCATGGATCATTTCGCGGACAATTGTTCTAGGTAGGAAGTCAGGAGCGGGCGTATTTGCTGTTCCAGATCAACTTTGGTTTTTTCCATCTGACCCGGCCCACGGGTCAAGATCACGAAGGTTGCGCCCGCGACGTTCTTCTTGTCAGTGCTCATTGCCGCAATGATCGTCTCTACCGAGGCCTTCGCGAGGAAGACGATGCACGGCGAATAGAGTTTCCGCAGAACCTGATCAACCTCGCGATAGTGACCTTTTGGCGCAATGCCCAGACGTTCTGAGATGAAGGTCGCTGCCGACATCCCCATCGCCACAGCCAAGCCATGGGGGATGGCGAAGCTAGTCGCCGATTCGAAGGCATGTCCAAAGGTATGACCGTAATTGAGTAGATTGCGCACGCCGCGATCGAACTCGTCAGTCTCGATCGAACGTTTTTTGATCGCGAGAGAAGTATGAATCAAACTTTGCAGCAAGCTGACATCATCCCAGCGCAGCTTCCCTTGGATGTCCTTCCATGAGCTTGGTCCGTCCAGCAAATGAAACTTGACGATCTCCCCAAAGCCAGAGCGCATCGCCTCATCAGGCAACGTGCGTAGGAGATCCGTAATCAGATAGATATCGGCTGGAGCGTAAAAACTGCCAAGTTGGTTCTTAAAACGGTCAATGTTAATCGAACTTTTTGCGCCGATGCAGCTGTCGCATTGGGAGAGCAAGGTTGTCGGGATCAACCGCCAACGCACACCACGCATGATCACCGTAGCGACAAAGCTGGCGATATCCTGGATGATACCACCGCCCATGGCCACCAGGATACCATCGCGACGGAATCCGGTGGAGAGCAGCCAAGTGAATATCGGCCCAATCCTTTCATAGGATTTATTCTCTTCCGTTGCGACTACAGCGTGAATCCGCTCCGGCTCAGGAAAGGAGGCAACTATGGCATCGCGGTGAAGCGCAAACACGGCCGCATCAATGAGCAACCACGTTGGGCCATCCGCACGGGAAGCGGCAAGTGCCGCCGAAAGTCCCAGGTCGAAATGCACCTGATATGGGCCATTTCTACTGCTGATGGTCAATGCTCGAATTGGTTGGGTCATGGAAGCGTGTATCCACCGTCCACTAAAATAGTCTGACCGGTAATGTAAGAATTTTCCTCCGAAGCAAGCCACGCAACGGCATTCGCAATCTCGGTAGGTTCCGCCAATCGCCCAATCGGTATTTTCGCACAAATTGCTTGTAGTTCCATCGGAGAATTATTCTTGCGCGTCAGCTCCGTCGCGGTGAAGCCGGGACTAATGGCATTCACCAGCACACCGTGTGCTGCGTATTCCAAAGCAGCAACCTGGGTCGCAGCAATGATTGCTGCTTTGGTCGCGGCGTAGCCACCTCGGCGCTCCTTGGCTACATGCGCCCAGATGGAAGCGATATTGACAACACGCCCCCAGCCTCGCGATTGCATCCCGGGAAGATGAGCACGCATGAGAGCCAATGGAGCCCTGAGATTGATCTGCTCCATCGCTGCCCAGGCCGCGTCATCCAATTCACTCATACTGCGCAATTCGTTGATGCCCGCGTTGTTAATCAGGATGTCGATGGCAAAATCAGACGCCCCATCACACCAACGCTTGATTGACGTCGAATCAGCTAGGTCGAGGCGATCACGTCCTGGAGCATGCACAACCATGCCGCGCGCGCGCAAGGCATCGACAATCGCGCGACCAATGCCGCGCGAGCCGCCAGTGACCAGTGCCACGTGCGGTGTGCTCACGCCTTAATAGCCTGGATCGTTTCAATCGATTTTTGGTATCGGGCTTCCATCATGGCAATGCGCTTCTCGTCTTCGCGGTGAATAGCACCGTAGTAATCGCGCTTGTTCTTGAGCCAATGAAGCTCGAATTCCACCGCCATAAGGTAGGCCGCCTCTGGATTGTCGAGAGCTCCTGGGCATGCGAAAATGACTTTGCGTGTTTCAAAACGATCGAGGTGTCCTTTGGGGAACTTGGCAAAGAAAGGCTTGCTGTGCACCGAAACGCCGCCGCCGACAACGACCTCAAGCCCTTTGGCCTTGGCCTTGGCAGCCGCCTGCAAAGACAATTCCAAAATTTCGGGGCTATTCACCGATTCACGGGTCTGGCCCAGCGATCCGGTCAAATCAACACGGCCAATGACGATGCCGTCCAGGTCCTTCACCTCAGGAATATCCAGCATCGCTTCAAAATTTCTAAAGGAGGTAATCGTCTCAAGGTTGATCAGCAGATCACAATCCTCGTAACTGTCGTTGAAGAACGCGATCTTAGCTGCACCGAGGAACTTTTTTAGAGCATACGGCGTCTCGACCATCGGCGCGATGATTCGCTCAGCCCCCAGACTGTTGGCGTCAAACATATCTTTGATCGCTTCACATCCGCCAATCTTGATGTTGAGCCCCACTCCTGCGGCCGACACCACGTTCTTCAGCATCATAGCTTCTTCGATTCGCGTGCCCTCAGCCTCGAATTCCGCCTTGACTCCCGTGACATGATAGCGCCTTTTCATGTCTGAAAGAATTTCGACCATCTTTTTTTCGGTGGGATTCATTGTTATTCCTTAAATCGTTTTTATGAAGATGTGCGGTCAGGTCGCACAGGTGTTATTGACCAGCTCATCGCGTGGCAAGAAGGGGAACATATCGTCGAGTGGAGCAGAGACCATCCGGCCATCCGGCAATTTTTTAGATGAAACTCGCGGCGAGAACGGTTGGGCTGGGTCGAGCATTATCTCACACAAATGTGGCCCGTTGGCTGCAAGCGCGGAATCAATTGCTTGGGTTAATCCCGCATGGCTATCACAACGATTGTAAGCAATGCCGAATGCAGCAGCAAGTCGATCGAAGGGAGCGAAGCTCACGCCAGTATTGGCATCGAATCCCATGAGGCTGTCAGAGAAATAGGTCGTCTGCGTTTGACGAATTGAGTGGTAGCCCTGGTTATTTAGTACAAAAATGACGATCGGTAGGTGATGAGCAGCAATCGTCTGCAATTCTTGCAGATTCATCTGAATACTACCATCGCCCGCCAAACAGATGATCCGCTGGCGACCGGCTGCCAGACAGGCTCCAATCGCTGCGGGGAGATCGTACCCCATCGAGGCGCAGCCGGAATTCGTATATAATCGTTGGGTGCCGCGAATGCGTGCCGCTTGGAATGGCACCACACAGGCAGTGCCATCGCCAGTGACCACAATGGACTCGGTAGCCAGACGTTCAAACAACCGTTCAGCAAAGCAGTAGGGATTGATCAGCCCAGGCCTGGACCAGTACTCTGGCAGACAAGCGGGATACCGTGCGACACGTTGGCGGCACCACTCAATCCAAGCCGCATGTCGCCCATCACCCACATAACCAGTTGCTTGAAGAGCCGGAATGAGGTCGCGCAGATCGGCATGAACCGGCAGGTGCGGGGAAATCGTCGGCTTGCGCAATTCCACTGCGTCAATGTCGACAAAGATCCGATACGCATGCTGAGCGAAGTTCGTCCAATTGTAGCTGACTTGTCGGATGTTCAGACGGCAACCGAGGACCAATAGAACATCGGCGTTCTGCACGGCGAAATTACCAGGACGGTTGCCGATCGTACCTGGACGGCCAGCGAAGCAGGGATGATCATCGGGAATGAGATCATGCGAATTCCACGCCGTTACCACGGGGATGCCTAGGCGAGTCAATAGCGCAATGGTCTGGTCACGCATGCCGCTGATACGGATACCACTACCGAGCATAATGACCGGGCGCTGCGCGCCGGCCAGTTTGGCGGTGATAGTTTGGCTAATTTCGGCAACATCCGTTGAAGGCAAAACAGCTGCATCTTCTGCTGGATCATAGCCGCGCAAGGTGGCCGGATCGATCTGGGCGCCCTGGACATTCAACGGCACGTCAAGCCAAACCGGACCTGGTCTACCGCTACGCGCCAAGTGAAGAGCACGTTCAAGATGATAACGGATGGTCTCCGGATCCGTCACCATCTCGGCATATTTGGTGACGTGTTTGACCATGGGAATAATGTCGAGTTCCTGATCGCCCAATTGCCGAAGAGCCAAATCGGTGCTGCGCACCAAGGTCTCGTATTTCACCTGTCCAGAGATGACCATCATCGCCTGCGAATCAACGAAAGCCCCGTAAACGCCGGTAATAGCATTGGTGCCACCCGGACCCGAGGTGACGTTCACCGCAGCCATCCGCCCACTCAAGCGATAATAACTTTCCGCCGCCATTGCACATGCCTGCTCGTGATGACAGCAGATGTACGATAAACCTGGGCAGCGACCGATGGCATCATTGAGATGCATGGATCCACCGCCGGTGACAAGAAAGATATCGGAGATACCATGAGCCACGAGCGTGGCGGTAATATAATCAGCAACTCTCATAGATTTCTCCGACACGATGACGTGACGCCTACGACCTGTCCAGCATGACGGTGCCAGGAAATTGTTTTTTCGACCGCTGTCGCCAGCGGGGTCCAGACCTGGAGCCCAAGCTCACTACGGGCGCGCTCCACTCGGGGAACATAAATATCAGGCGGGACGCCACTCGGCCGGCCCAGAACGTTGACTGCCAGAGCCGGCTGGAATCGCCCAGCGACCACCGCCGCAATGGCCCGCATGTCGAGGCCCTGGTCGGAACCAACATTGTAGGGGCGCAGATGCTGACCACGAACCATGATCGTCCACAGCCATGCAGCCAAGTCGCCAGCGTACAGATACGAACGCACAGCTGAGCCATCACCAGAAATATTGACCTCACGTCCCTGCATGCCGTCTCTAATAAAATTGCCGATCGCAAAATGTACGTCGAGCGGCAGCAGTGGTCCAACGAAGGCAAAGCACCGTGCAATGGTAAGGTGCGTGGCGCGTGGGCGACGACCGCTGATGGCGCAGAGCTGCTCAGCAAGGCGCTTGCCTTCGCCATAGGCCGAACCAACTCCTAGAGGATCCGGGGCGAGCCGACAGTCTTCATCAACATGACTCGCTGGCGCCTGCTTGCCATAAATCGCGCCTGAACTGAGAAATAATAGGCGCCGGGGCCGATGACATTCCGCGTAAGCCAATGTATTGCGTGTGCCGTCAATGATGGTGTCGACCATCTCTTGCGGACGTTCCGTATTGAGCTTGGCGCTCGCGTCTGTCGCGGCATGCACCACATGAGTTACAGCGGCTTGGTAGGAGATCGGCTCGCGCACGTCACCGCTGATCAGCGTGATGTCTGACTGATTGGTAAAACCAAGCATCCGCAAACGAGGGGCCTCAGGGTTGCGTGTCAGAAGAACAATTTTCGTTCCTAATTGCAAACGCTTGGACGCCTGTTGAAGAGTCGCCACCATCCATGAACCAATGAATCCCGTCCCGCCCGTGAGCAACACGGTGGCGCCACGAAAGTCCTCCCAGATGGAGGGATCACGGCCGATGGCTTCATCGAGATCAGTGGTGGGAAGCGGTCCGTACATACTTCAGCCGCCCATCGCGCCGCGAATGGTAGCGATCAGGTAGGAAAGATGTTCTGGGCGCAGCCCTGGATACGTTCCCACAAACAACGACTCATTCATCACCCGATCGGCTCCGGAAAGATCGCCAATAACGCGAAAACCCGAGCCCATGCTATCCGCCTTGAGCTGCACGAATGCCGGCTGACGGACCAAGTTGCCGCCGAAAAACATGCGGTTGCCGATCTTCGCGGCGTCAAGGGCGCGGGCCAAGCGGGTGCGCGCTTCAGATCCACCTTTTACCAGCATCATAAAGCCGAACCAGCTGGGGTCGCTTATCGTTTTGCCGCTTTTCCAGGTGAATCCGTCGTTATTCCAGCCGCTGGCGTGAGCGGGCAACATGAAATCGAAGCGTTCTTCCAGCCCCGCCAAGCCCCGCCGAAGTGACTGCCAGTTATCGCGACGCGCTTGGCTGAAGCGGGGTAGTTTCTTGAGTTGCTGACGGCCAATGGCGGCTTGCGGGTCGAGCGGCTTCAGATTCCAACCAATATGGGTGTAAATATATTTATGATCATAACCTTTCGGTAATTCGCCCAACTGCCAGTCGAAACGTTTACGACAGGTATCGTCTTTGCCGCTTGGGCACCAACAATCGCGGCCCCAATCGCGGAAGCTTTCGACCAGAATGCGCAGCTTGGCATCGCGTACGATATTGATCGCGCCGCCTTCACCCAACGTCAAATGGTGCGGAGGATAGAACGACTGGGTGGAGAGATCACCAAACGTGCCCGTCGCCTTACCACCGTACGTGCTGCCCAAACTATCGCAGTTATCTTCAATCAGCCACAGGCCCTTCTCGCGACAAAAGCGTGTCACCTCATCTAAATCGAATGGATTGCCCAACGCGTGGGCAATCATCACCGCCTTAGTCTTCCCTGACACATACGCGTCTTCCAATTGATCAATGCGCGGACCCATGGTGAGCGGATCGACGTCAATAAATACCGGCACAGCGCCGCACTGGATGATCGGTGCCACCGTCGTTGGGAATCCCGCCGCGACGGTGATGACTTCATCACCTGGGCGAATGCGACGTTCACCCAATTTGTAACTCGTCAGCGCCGCGAAGGCGAGCAGGTTGGCAGAGCTACCGCTGTTAGTGAGCACGCAACCTTTCACGCCGATGGTCGCCGCCAGTTCTTTTTCAAAAGCATCGCCGTGCTTTCCCAGCGTCAGCCAGAAGTCGAGCATGCTGTCGACGCCGGCCTCAACTTCATCAGCGTCGTAAACTCGGCCAGCGTACGGCACGATGGTGGTGCCTGGAACAAATGGTTTCGACGCTTCGCGCAGGGTGATTAATTCCCTGGTTTTGGCCAGAATTTCAGCACGCAATTGAGCAACACGATCTTCGTTCATGATCCGGTTCCAGTTATCCAGGGAAGCTTTTGATAACGTGCTTGAGTGACATACGCCAGTAGGTCAGCGTCAACCATCGCTGATGCGGAGCGGCTAGCCTGTTGCTCGCGGTACCATGCAGCCGTTCGACGAGCGGTCTCAGCAACATCCCACACGCCACGCCAGCCCAATCGCGCGGCGGCTTTACTGCAATCGAGTTTGAGCAACCCGGCCTCATGCACGTGCGCTGAATCACCGGAAATTTCCACGGTTCCACTGCCATAGGCGGCAACCAACTGACGAGCCAGATTTTCTACAGTGGTAACGCTGGTGTCGGCGGGGCCAAAATTCCACCCTTCGGCAAAGCGTTGACCGTCTTCCTGACACAAGCGCCACGCTAAATTCAGGTAACCCGACAGCGGTTCGAGGACGTGTTGCCAAGGGCGTGTCGCCTGCGGATGACGCAAACGTAATGGACGTCCGGCCTGGATCGCTAACACGAAATCCGTGACGATGCGGTCTGCCGACCAGTCACCGCCACCGATAACATTTCCCGCGCGCGCCGAGGCCACACGACATCCGGCAGAGTCAGCGAAAAAAGAACGACGCCAACTGGCGACCGCCAATTCGGTGGCGCCTTTCGACGACGAATAGGGATCATGACCGCCCATGGCTTCATCTTCACGATAGCCCCACAGCCACTCGCGATTTTCATAACATTTATCAGAGGAAACCACGACACAGGCGCGAACACCACCGTTGGCGCGCACCGCATCCAGCACATTGACGGTACCCAGCACGTTGGTTTCCCACGTCGCGCGGGGTTCACGATAACTGAGACGAACTAATGGTTGAGCGGCCAAGTGCAGGACCACTTCCGGACGGGCGGCAGAAACCGCAGCCAAGACCGCCTGATGATCGCGCACGTCGCCGACGGTGTGGCGCATCTGGGTCGCTAATCCCAGCAGATCGAACAATGCTGGAGTCGTCGCCGGAGCGAGCGCGTACCCGGAAACTTCAGCGCCTTCGGCCAACAGCCAATGACATAACCACGAGCCCTTAAAGCCGGTGTGTCCGGTAACGAAGACTCGCCGTCCACGCCAGAACCCGCCACAGATACCGTTACCGCTCACCACGTTTTCCATGGGGCCTTGCCCTTGGCCCATAAATCTTCGAGATGCAACTTGTCCCGCAGCGTATCCATCGGCTGCCAAAAACCCCTGTGATGAAATGCGCTCATTTGCTTTTCTTGCGCCAATGACTCCATCGGCTCACGCTCCCAAGTCGTCGCATCACTAGCGATGCGATTTAATATCGCCGGAGAACAAACGAAAAAGCCACCGTTGATCCATCCGCCATCGCCATGCGGCTTCTCCTGAAATGCCGTAATTCGCTGCGACCCATCGATGGCCAACGCGCCAAACCGACCCGGTGGTTGAACCGCCGTCAATGTACACAGCGTTTGTTGTCGCCGGTGAAATGCGATCAGTTCGGTGATATTAATGTCACCCACTCCGTCCCCATACGTCAGACAAAATGCCTCGTCGTTTTCGACGTAGCTCCGAATGCGGCGAATACGCCCGCCGGTCATGGTGTGTTCACCGGTGTCAACGACCGTTACTCGCCATGGCTCTGCATTACGCGTGTGGACCTCCATACGATTATTTGCCATATCGAAAGTCACATCTGACATATGTAAGAAGTAATTCGCGAAATATTCTTTGATGACGTAGCCCTTATATCCACAGCAAATTACAAAGTCATTGATGCCATGCGCGCTATAAATCTTCATGATGTGCCAGAGGATCGGCATGCCGCCAATTTCAATCATAGGCTTCGGCCTGCTGATGGACTCTTCGCTGATGCGTGAGCCCAAACCACCGGCAAGAATGACCGCTTTCATACTGGTTTCCTCGTCATGCTCTCAGGCCTTCTTTGTTTTCGTTTACCGTGTGAACAGCATCTGGTCGCATCTGGTTACGAAATCGTCGGCGAGGCCGAAGGCTGGTGGCGAAGACTTAACAACATGCCCAGGCTCGTCCAGAGCACACGTGAAGCCGCTCCGTCTAGCTTTTCGAATTGGCCAAAAACCAGCACCATGACTACGATGCCAAGACCTGCGCGAAATATCTCGGGGTTCCCTCGGTATAAATGGCTTAATGGTACGAAAAGCATGATCAGCCAGGCCAAGGCAAATGGGATGCCGTATTCGGCTGACAGGGAAAGTTGCGTGTTGTGCGCATGGGGGGCGCCGCGTGGAAATTCGTTGGGAATATCTTTCACCACTTGTGGATAGGCTCGCAAATACGTCTCTTTAAAATTCTTCGAGCCGCCGGTGCCAAGAAACGGTTGGTCGGCAATCATCTGCAAGCTGGTCTGCCAAATTGGCCACCGGCCATCACGCATGGCGAGCGAATTATCGAGCCGTTCCGGCTGCGTCAGGCGCATGAGTCCGATGGCGGTAAAGATGATGACGACGGCGATGCCAGCGCCGATGAATACAAAACGCCCACCACGCGCCGCGACCATGGCCGCCACTGCTGCGGCAAATCCCAGAACAGCCCCACGTGCGCCGCAGATGCCCACACACACGGCGGACGCGACTTGACCCACCGTACGCCACCAGCCGGTAGCAATCGCGCTGACCAGCACGAATAGCAGGCCCATGACGGCGCCTTGCGTCAAATGAATGCTGAAAAATCCAGTCGAAAGGGCGTAACGCTTGCCCGCTGGGTCAAGGCGAAACGGCGCATCACCGCCTTTACCAATAGTGTATTGAGCCAATGCCAACAACGCTGCAGCAGACACCGAAACCACCAAGGCCATCATGATCCAACGACGCAGCACCGCAGCACCAGGAAGATCGGGATGGAAAGCAACCTGGGCGACGATCAGGCCAAGCGGGATTGAGGATACCGCAATGCCGTTGTCTGGCATGCCATGATATCCCAACGATACATAGAGCAGCGCAACGTAAGCGAGGTACGCCCACACCGCTCCTAAACGATGCAATGGGGCTCCGGCGCATACGCAGCCGACCAAGCATGCAAAAATACCGATATTCATACCAGCGATAGAAATGCCGAAGCTGAGAACGGTAACGAATAGCCCGATTTGCGCGAGCACCAACGCCAGTCGTCGTGGATGGCGTGATGGCAAATTCGCCATCGTGGCGATAAATGTATTCATGATATTCACTTCTTTCATCATTTGACCTGCGGTTCTTCCACCAGCTTTTCCGGCTCCACCAATCCCACTGATTCCAACCACTTGCGATCCATGGCGACAGCGAAGGCGAGGGCGATGAAGAAAGCGTAGCTTGGAGTACTGTGACCGGCGTAGTGTTCGAATTGGCTGCCGAATGCTAAGGCGGCGGCGGCGCCACAGCCTAGGCGCCAGCCATGGGGGTTATCCATGCGGCGGCGGTGGAGGTGGCGTAAAATGCTGCCGATGAATATCACAAATAGTAGAAATGCGGGGATGCCGTGTTCTGATGATAAACCTAAAATGCTATTGTGCGCATCGGGGGAATCGAGCCAGACATCTTGCGAATGATCAGGATATAATTTGGGTATCATGAGGTCACTCGCGGCGGCATAGCGGCCTTCGCCGACTCCGAACCATGGATGTTCAACCACCACATGAGCGGCGACCTGCCAGATGGTGAGTCGTCCGTCTTGCAGATTGACGAGTGCATGCAATGCGCCTGCGTTAACGATCCAAAGCCACATCGCCAGCAGCGGTCCGCCCACCGCCACCACGATCAACGAACACCATTTGATCCGCCCCTGGGCGGCGGCAAACCAAGCAGAAAATCCTCCCAATAATGCGGTTAATCCTGATCGTGAATTGGCAAATAAGACTGCCATTATCGCCATCAAACGCCCAGACCACAGCATAAGCGCGGAAGCGCGCGATGAGCTTTGCTGGCTACACAAGATCAGCGCCATGATGGTCATGATAAAACCTTGGGTCAGGTGCAGCGGGGCAAAACCTGTACTCATGACATGTCTGATACCAGATTCGTTAATACGGAATGGACGCTTTCCACCATGACCGATAAAAAATTGCAGCAGGGCCAAAATAAATGATGCCAGTACCGCCAGCACCATCAGGCGAATCGCCCAGCGGCGCCAACGCGGTTCAGCCAACACGATGATGGCAGAGAATAGGGCGAACCAGATGAAGGTGGTGCCATGGCCCTGGCGGAAAAACGGACGCGGATCTTGCTCTGGCCGAAACAGCATTCCGCTTATTTGCCATGCGGCGAATAAACATCCCCAGGTGAAACCTGGAAGGCGATGGACTGGTCGAGCGCCGATCACCACGCCAGCTGCCATCATGGCGAAACCCACGTGCATTAAGACTAAAGAGATGGGCACGTTGGCGCAGGTGCAGAGGCAGCCGGTTATCACTAGAAACGTTGAAATACGGGAGCGGAATGACGTGTTTGTTTCCGCTGTTGTTGAAAGATTGGTGATAGAGATACCCGTTAGCATGAGTGAAGCGACCTGGTCGAGATGGTTCCCTTGTGGCACGGGCATCCTGCCCGTGGTCGGATGCTCCACCACGGGCAGGATGCCCGTGTCACGGAAGAACCGAAAGTTATGCCTGCACTGCGGTTACTTCCATTGCACGGGACTGGCTCACTTCGACGGACGCGGTCCATTCGGGAACTAACTCTTTGAGTTCTGCAACCATACTGCGCACGTCGCGGGTTTCTGCGGCGTGTAACAAACGGCGGACGCCGCCAGCCAACGCTGGATATGAAAACGATGCGGCGTGGGCAATGGTGATGCCTTCGACTGCGGTTTTGCGTTCGCTGTCGTCGATCAGTAATTCTTCGTAGAGTTTTTCGCCTGGACGCAGGCCGCTGAAGACTAAACGAATGTCGCGGTCGGGTTGATAACCGGACATAAAAATAAGCTGGCGGGCCATGTCAGCGATTTTGACGGGTGCACCCATATCCAGAATAAAAATTTCACCGTGTTCGGCTAAGGCACCTGCCTGCAGCACCAAGGCAACGGCTTCTGGAATCAGCATGAAATAACGGGTGATATCTGGGTGGGTAATGGTGACGGGTCCACCCGCAGCGATTTGTTCAAGAAAGCGCGGGACAACGCTGCCGGATGAGCCCAACACGTTGCCGAAACGCACGGCACATAAGCGGGTTTTCTTGGCCGGAAAATTCTGTAGCAAGAGTTCGCACACGCGCTTGCTGGCGCCCATGACGTTGGTTGGGCGAACGGCTTTATCCGTTGAAATTTGCACCAAGCGCTCGACTCCGGTGGCCTCGCAGGCTTCCAGTAAATTGCGGAATCCGGCAACGTTATTGAGGATGGCCTCGCACGGATTGCCTTCGACCAAGGGCACGTGCTTGTACGCCGCTGCATGAAAAACCACGCCGGGCCGTTGCTCTGCCAGGACGCGTTCGACAGCTTCACGATTCGCTAAATTCATTAATACCGGAACCACCAATAGGCCCGGATGGCGCTCACTGATGTGCTGATGAATCGTGTACAGATTATATTCGCTATGATCAATCAGGACCATTTTCTTTGCGCCACTGACGGCAAGTTGGCGACATAGTTCAGAACCGATGCTGCCACCGGCTCCGGTAACCAGAATCGTTCTGCCTGCTAACATCGCTCGCACTGGGGCCGGGTCGATTTTACGTGATGGTCGGGGCAGCAAATCTTCGAGCGCGAGATCTTTTAAATCTAAACGATCAGATCCGCCAAAAACGCCGGACGAACTTCCACGAGCCACCACCAACCGCACATTGCGTTCCATGCAGGCATGGAACACCGCGCGGGTTATTTCTGCCGGTAAATCTGCGACAGCCATCACCATCAAATCGGGATGATGCTTGAGGCAAATAATCCCAAGATCATTGAGCCCGCCAAGAACTGGCTTGCCATGAATGAGGGCTCCATGCAGTTGTTGGTCATCATCGACAAATCCGATGGGCGAAAAATTAGCCGTGCGCATTAAATCACGCATGGTCATTTCGCCCATGTTACCGGCGCCGTAGACCAGCACTCGCTGACCTTCACCTCTGGCGACGCGTTCGACCACCATGCGTACGGCCATGCGCATGCCGCCACAAATCATCAAACTCATTAAACCTTCCAGCACCAAAAACGCGCGCCCAAGGCCTGCGGTATTTTCCCAATGCATAAAAAAAGCCACCGCCACGCCAACCGCTGTACCCGCCGCCACGCCGGTACTGGCAATGACCAGCGTATGAATGCCGGAATAGCGCAAAACTGCGCGATACATGCCTTGACGAATGAAAAGAATCAGCCGCACCACCATCATCATTCCAATGATCGACAGCGCGGTGTTCGACAAAGACATGCCTAACAACAACGCCGACAGTAGCGCCGAAATCGCCATGATCGCACCATCGGCCACCAACCAAAACATTTGCACCAAGTGACGTCGGCGGACTCCTAAGCCGCTGCGAATCCCACTCCGCCAACGATGCAACTGACGATTGAGTCGAGAAACGGAAGGAATGCGATGGCGATTGGATTGATGCGTCATGAGCTGAGGTCCATTGATTTTATTCTGCGTTTACGGGGCAAACGCGGCGGCCATACATAACTAAGCCGACCCACATCGCTAGCCACAAGGTGAGGCCCAGCATCGACGGCATCCATCCATGATGGGTTGCGAGTGAAAAAGCCGCGCCCAGCACGGCCAACGCGGCGTACAGCGCAGTCGCGGGTAAATGCACGCTCCAGCGCTTGGCGAGACGTTGGTACAAATGACTGCGATGGGCTTGCGATAAACGCTCACGGTGCCAGGCCCGACGCACCAGCGTGCACGTGGCATCGGCGATGAACGGTGCCAACGGCAGCAGCAAAACGTCAAGCGCCACCCCGTAATGAATTCCTGCTAAAATCCCGCTGACAAAAACCATGCCCAGCGCCGTGCTGCCGACATCGCCCATAAATATTTTAGCCGGCGGCCGATTCCAGACTAAGAATCCCAAGCACGCTGCCGCGCAAGCGAATAAAAATAAGCGCAATTCCATGGCTGCGGCGGCATCTGCTGCATTTGCCACCGTGATGGCTTCGGTCGGTAAAAGCAGAGCTAACGTCACGCAGCCAACCACGCCTTGAGTCGCGGCAATGCCGTCAATGCCATCCATGAAATTCGTCAGGTTGACCATCCACCCACCGCCCAAAATGGCGACCGGGAAATACCACCAAGCAACGGCTGACAAGCTGTACCACGACACCAGTGCCAAGCGATCCGGCACTCCCAACGTGATGCAGACCACACCGACTAAAGTTAATTGCAGCGGCAAACGAATAGCCGCCGACACATGGCCATGATCATCCCACCAGCCCAAGGCCGACATGCCGACCACCGCGATAGTCAGCGGTACCACCAACGGACTCGCCCCCAGAAACCACACCATGGGCAACCACGCCGCCAGCAAACCAATCACTAAACCCAGGCCACCGCCACGCGGAGTCGCGATCCGATGCGACGAACGTTGATTGACCTGATCGACTAAGCGCTTTTGCGCATAGCGCATGACCACGCGGGTAGCGACAGCGCTGATGAGGGCGGCGGTGAAAATCGTGGTCAAAGTCGTAGTGAAGATGGTCATTTTACGCTAGCGAAAGGTGGGGGTGAGATGGCGAAAATAACATGAACGTGGCCAAATAGACAGTGCTTGACCCGCAGCCACTCAGGAGAGTGGCGATCGCAGGCGGGAGCCGTTCGATTCTTGGGATCGCCGAGTTGTATTCGGCTCTTCGGCATCCAAGAGGCCTGGGGAATTAAGAGCCGGCAGGCTGCCGGCGGTCGTGCGCCCCTGGGAACGCCGAGCCCCAGCTCGGCTCGGGGCAATTTATTCTTTCCTCCGGGAGCCTGGGGATGGATACCCACCCACCTCACTGTCCCCACGCCTCCACCACCGAATCAACCGCATGCCAGGGCGCGTAGCGACAACTTTGTATCGACGTATTTTCTGCTCCCAGGTGGAAAACCGTACGGCCAACGACACGCTCACCGGCTAATTCGACAAAACGTTGCTGCGATTGAGCGTCTTGTGAGCGGGGCGAGGTGGTCGCCTTTACTTCTGCCGTGGTCAGTCGAGCACCTTGTTCCAATACTAAATCTATTTCCAAACCATCATGGCTGCGCCACCAATATAAGGTGTCCGTGCGCCAACCACGATGTCGCCGAGCTTTAATCACTTCGCTGACCAACCAATTTTCGACGAGCGCACCCCAGGCCGAATATCCCGGCAAGGCCGACGCGCGATCCAGCGATAATAAACGACAGGCCAACCCAGTATCTATAAAATATAATTTCGGATGCTTGACCACGCGCTTACCAAAATTTGCATGATGTGGTGGTAACAAATGCACAATATAACCAGCGACTAAAATCGATAACCACGCTGACGCCGTTTTTGCATCAATACCCAGTTCGGATGCCATGGTCGCGAGGTTGACCACCTGCCCGACACGCACGGCACACAAACGAATGAAAGCGCCAAAACGGGTCAGATCACGCACCGCCGCGATCGCTCGAACATCGCGCTCCAAGTATGTCGCCAAATAATCGCCCAACCAACGACCTGGATCAACTGGCCGATCGTACAATGGCGGATAACCACCTGTCCAAATCGCCACTGCTGGATCGGTGAACGCACGGCCCGCCGCAGACAGCTCGCCATGACCAAAAGGCATGAGTTCGAGTAACGCCGCACGACCGGCCAAACTTTGCGTCACCCGATCCAAAACCATGTACTGCTGCGACCCAGTCAACACCCACCGCCCCATCCGCGCATCGGCATCGACCACGCCCTGCAACCACGACGGCAGCTCTGGCACCCGCTGGACCTCGTCCAGTACCGCTCCATCAGGAAAACGCCCCAACCACGCCCGCGGATCCGCGACAAAAGCCGAGCGCTCCAACGGGTCTTCCAAGCTCACATACGGCCGCTCAGGAAACAGCTGCCGCGCCAACGTTGTCTTCCCTGATTGCCGCGGACCGGTGATCACCAACACCGGATAACCTTGGGCAATGAGCGGAACGATGGCGGATAACTGCCGATAAATCATTCGCTTAAGGCTATTCCTGAAAAACGGGAATTCAATTCCGTATTTTCAGGAGTGGCCCTGGGATCCCCGAGTTGTACTCGGCTCTCCAGCATCCAAGCCGGCTAGCAGCCGGCGGTCGTGCGCCCAACAGCGCACATCACCAGCAAGGTGCAAGTCCTT
>JANMYZ010000373.1:0-12483 GCA_031382605.1 Planctomycetota bacterium
TGCGTAGCCCTGCGCAGCCCTACGCAGCCCTGTAGTCACGAGAACTGAAGATCGCTTCAAAAGCGCCACACATTCCAGTGAAGATCCTTTTTTTCGATGACTCTTTATCGAAGAGGTGCTGCGCTCACATCCAAATCAGGCTTGGTGTTCCAACGCGGATTCCATCCCGGCTTGTCGATCTTCGTACGAAAAATAACCGTATTATTGAGGCTAAGATCTTCGCTCCAGATAAATTTAGCGCCCTTAAAATCGGCTTTATAATACGGGTCTTTCGGCTTCACCCGCTCTTCGGTAAATTCGACGGCCTGAGCCCATGCGTGGTCGTCAAAGTCTATGGCCCACCATCTTTCAGGAATCAGCTGGTATTCAACTTTGGGATTCTTGGTGTCGTGGTTTAGAGGCCCTTTGAAAAAACTCTTGTCCTTCCAGGTCGCATTGCTGAGAGTTCCGTCTGCAAATTTTATACTGATTCCACCATCGCCAATACGGTCACCGTATTCTAAGCCAGTTTTGGGATCGGCGTTATCCTTCGCCATGACCGCGATGGTCATCGGATACTCTGGCAGAATATCGACCGATACGACATTGTGCGGCGTGAACTCGATCGAATCTACGGCCCGCAACGTTCCATTGATATACATCACGAACCAATTGTCAGCGTAGACATTCACCTTGATGGTGTCGGCCATTGTTGGCTTGATAAGATTTTTATTATCCGGCTTTGCATCACCCGCCCGATCATTGCCGTCGCGTCCGTCACCTGTGCGATCTGCCTGAACGATAACGCCAACGACAGGTGAATGCTCGTTACGAGAGGTCGGCGCAGGTGGCTCATCAGGACGCGGTGGTCGGCCTTCTCCCTGACCGCCACCACGCTGGATACGTTGATATTCTTCAGTTTTTGTTGTGCCGTCCGCTAGTGGCATCACAAATTTATAGGTGCCATTTGTTTCGATTGAGTAGCGAAGAGTCCGTGACTGGCCATTGACACGATATGTCAATGCAAACTTCTTCGCGTTTTCTGAAACAAAATCAGTGATTATTGCGCCGCGCAGTGGCGCGCCAGCTTCACGAATCGGCGTAGCGCTTGGCTGTGGATCGACTTGTCCACCACGCTCATTCACTTCGCCGTGAAAACCGCCATTCAAATACGGATATGTTTTCGTTGCATGATAATGATAATTGCCGCTCGCATCGGCGTGACCATTAAAGGCATCCAGGTTTTTGGCCACGGTACCGTCGATTTCGTTCAGACCAAAAATTGGATACCCATCCAATGCGTAGGCAATCGGCTTATCGGCTCCAATAGTTTTCTGGAGATGTAAAGGCGCAGTATGATAGTGATAATCGTCAGCTCGTCCGCAGTGCCCGCCAAATTCATCAAGTTCGCCAGCGATCAGGGTGTCGGTCTTTCCATCGTTTTTTATCGGGTTAAAAATGGGAACGCCATTCGCCGCAAGTGCGATCGCGCCACGAAAAAAGTTATCTTTCGCTGACAGCGGTTTTTTTGCCACGACTGGCTTGAGCGGAATTCTCCATGCATTGTCACCGACGTACGCTTGCGGTATGGGTACTTGTTGCTGCCAAGCCGTGATGCCAACCATCATTCGATGATCGGGCAGGCTATCACTGCGGACGTAAAGATAATCTTTGTCAAACCCAAGGCTAATTTTTCCAACATAGGGAAGAAATGAACGCGCTTGCTCAGGCACGCGCTTGCCATCGGCCGAAGTTCCATCCTTCTTTATTGCTGTGTCCTGAATGCTTCCCGTGGTCGTTGGGCGCGGGGCTTTATCAGCGCGCAGGTCATCGCTTGGCGCCGCTAATGATGATGATGATGATGGATCCGTGGGCGAACGCTCAGCTGGAGCGCCCTCGCGCGGATCTGGCCTGGACTCTGAACTATCTTTTTTTCCAGCACGATCATAGCCAACTTTTAAAACCGCAGTGCTCAAGGTGCAATCTTTTATCGTCGCACTTAAAATCGCTCCCGTAACTGACCCGTTCGGAACAGTAAATTTCGGTAAGTCAGACAAGGCATAGAGCGTGAGTACGTAATATTTTAATCCCGGTCCTTTGGAATGTGGCGGAGCATAACCAGTGCGATCGTTGATACTGTTCAGGCCTGCGATGCCGACATCCTGTGATTTTTTTTCTAAATGATTGACCGCAGCGGGAATCTGATAGAGCGTCCAATACCATTTTATTTTCCCCTCAGGATCGAGGTGACTCATGATAAGTGCATAACCTTTGGTTCCAGCAGGCGCACCGCTCCATTCCAACGGCGGTGTTATGCCGCTACCATCACCGGTGAATTCTTGTGGTAGCAGACCATCAGCGCCAATGGCAGGGCTTTTCAATATAAAAGCGGATCCGCCTGATGAGTTCGCTGCGGGAGCACTTTCACCTGCATGGACGAACACCACCACCAACATCGTTAAAGCAATCCGAGTACGTGTAAACATAGAATGTTTGCTCCTAGAAAGGTTATAGGAAATGGACGTTAACGTCCCGTATGCCAGCGAGACGCTCGGAAGTAGAACGCCTGAAGATGACGGCGTGATGACGGCAACATCAAAAGTTACAAGCCAATCTGATTGTCTTTTGTCGCCGTAAGAATTTAGAACCTCTCTTGCCCCAAATCACCGCCTATTTCACTTATTGAAGAACAAAGAACATCATTGTAATATTCACCCCAGTGTGAGTCGTCATAGGCGCAGCGTGATAACCCCTTGTCTACCCTCCTGTTGCCAGGCATACCAACCCCGACATCAGCGAGCACATGCCGTGATATGGTCCGAGGACGTGAAGTTTTTAGCGGTACAGAAACGGCCATGGCGCGACCGAGACATAAAGGATAGCCACAAGAGGTATTGTCCATCCTCCTTCGCCAAATGGTTTTCTAGCGCATTTTCTAGGCTCACTCGCGAAACAACGTACTGACTCCGCGGCCTAAAACGGCGGATGAAAGCCATAGACAGCTGGCGAGGAATAACATCGCCCATACGGCAAAGGCACAGGCGATGGCTGGGCCTTGGCCGAGGATGTTGACGAGTTCGAATAACACTTTCGTTATCGGGTAGGCGTCATGGCGCTGGGCGAGAATTAATGAATCGCTGACTTCCAACATGCTGAAGCTGAACGTTAACAAGGCTCCGGCTGCTAGGCTGCCGGCGATGAGTGGGAACGTAATGCGGCGTAGGCGTTGAGCTAAACCAGCGCCGAGCGAGGCGGCTGCTTCTTCGTACACCGGCGGCACCTGCGCTAGGCCCGCTGCGCCAGCGCGGACGACGTGCGGTAAACGACGGACGGCGTAGGCGATAATTAAAATCGCGGTGGGATCGCGGATGGGATCGAACAGCGCGCGCAGCGAAGGAATGCCCATGACCATCACCAAATATCCGAACGCCAAAATCACGCCAGGAATCGCTAACGGCAGCATCGCCAAGGTATCGAGCACTTGCCACCCGCGTGGTCGCCAGCGGGTAGAAACCCAGGCGATGAAAGTTCCGAGCATGAGCGCCAATACCGTCGCCCCGCCAGCGTAGATCACGCTATTCATCACGCCTGGAATGACCGCCGGATGGGCCAGCGCATCGTTGATGTGACGCACGGTCAGACTCGCTGGTAGTACGGTGCCGTACCAGGATCCCGACACGGCGATCAACAGCACCGCAGCATGTGGTGCGATTGCCAGAGCCACGATGAGGCCGACGGCGCCCGTTGCACACCAACCACGCCAACCGTGCAGGCGCAGCCGAATCCATAGGCCTGCATGTTTACTGGCCATGGCGTCGTGACGGCGCAAGAAGACCAAGCGCGCAACGAGGTACAGCCCCACCGATATGCTCAGCAAAATGACAACTAAGGCGAAGGGTAGCGGATTAGAGTCCAGTTCTGAGAGTCCGTTAAAAATTTGCACCGGCGTCACGCGATCATACCCAAGCATCAGCGGCGTGCCCAATTCGGTGAAGCTCCAGACGAATACCACAATGCCGCCGCCGAATAAACCTGGGCGGATCAGCGGCAAAACGATGCGACGAAAACGCGTCCATGGTCCGGCGCCCATTAACTGAGCGGCCTCTAACAACGATCCATCCATGCGCGTCAAACTTGCTGCGGTGGCCAAGTACAGAATCGGATACAGGTGCAGCGCTTCGAGTATGCACACCGCCGCAAAACGATGATCACCGAGCCAATCCGGACCGTTCCCTGGATCGCTCAGGCCGAGCGCAGCCAAGGCGCTGTTCACCGCGCCGTATTGACCGAATAATTGCGCGATACCGATAGCGCCGACAAACGGCGGTAAAATCAATGGTCCCAGAGCCAGCGCTTCCAACCAGCGTTGGCCTGGGAAACGATAGCGCGCGCCGATCCACGCCAAGGGCACGGCGATCAGCATAGTCAGCATGGTGCTGACCACTGCGATGGCAGCGGCATTGAGTAAGCCCTGTTGATAAACCGGATGCGCTAAGGCGGCGTATAAAACGGCTGGCGATAAACCTTTCACGACGCTGATGCCCAACGGCAACAACAAGAACACCGCCAAGAAAGCGGTCACCAAACCAATGGCTGACCAACCGAGGAGCGCGCGCATCAGTGCTGCTCCTGCATGCTTTCGCGCGCCTGACGTGCTGCTGCGCGATAGCGCTGCTGCGCGGCGATGGTCCATTCGCGCATGGTGGTGATGCGATCATCAACCAAGCGCTTTTTCGCGGCGGCGATATCGCGGTAGTCATAAGGCAGCCAAATAAATTCGTTCCACGCCGGTGAAGCCGGACGATCAGCGGCGATAATCGCACGCCACGCATCCTGCAATTCTTCACGCGGATCAAGGACCACTGCTTTCATCGTCGAACGAATCAGATCGAAATACGGCGCTGTCCAAGCTGAGTTAAAATGAAAGGAACGCGCAAGTTCGAAGGGATTTTCACCTGGATCGCTGCTCAGCGCCAAATGCTCTGGCGTGAAAAGATCACGTCGTACCGACCACCGCCGCAACGCATAACGCTGCGGTCCACCAGGTTCGCCAACGCGGTAATTCCACAGCCGTTGACCGTCGACCGACAGTACAAAACGCATGAACGCCACGGCCTCAGCCCGATGCGGCGCACCACGCAGCAACGCGATGGGGTCAGCGCTGATTGAGGTGCCCCCCTGCGGCGTCACGAAAACCACGCGTTCATGACCAGATTCTTGGCGCGTCCATTCCGCTTCGCTGCGACCATAAAAGTCGATGCACATTCCAGCGATCGCATCCCCGCGACCGACATCGCGGGGAATCTTTGACGCCGAATCGGTCACTAGACGGGCATTGCCAACCATGGCCTTCATCAAGGTCAAACCTTGACGCCAACCGGAGTCTAACTGCTCGGCAGTGGCCGTCGCAAAGGTTGCTCCACCGTTCCTCACCGCGCGCGCTAATTGTTCCTGAATAATCATCACATAACAGGCTGCCACCGAACCGGACTTGGTCGGATCTGCCATCACTAAATGGCCCAGCAATGCCGGATGAGCGAGATCATCCCATGATTTTAGCGGTACCGTCCGCTGTTCGTCGAGACTCCCATTTGCGCGCAGCGATGACGATCGCAGCGCCTGAAAACGATCGGGGTTGTAACAGATACCAAAACTCGACAGCGCCGTGCCGTAATAACGTCCCTGCGCATCGTAAATAATTTCGCCCGCCAATTTTTGCGGAATAACGTCATCGCGAAAAATCTCTGGCATCGCTTGCAGCAGTCCGGCATCAACCAGGTAACCTTTTTCTGCAAGAATACGATTTTCAAATTCGCCGCCGCCGAAAAGCAGATCGATGTCAATGCCAAGCTCGCTGGCAAGGAATGCCTTTCGTGCATCCGCATCGACGGCCTTCGGATTATTAAACGTCGCACGATCAAAACCTGGCAAGCGTGCAGCGGCAACGGCGGTATATTGTTCGTTGATCAACTTACTGATATCGGACATGCCACCAGGAGTGCGCCAATCGATCTCGACGTCATGGCCAAGCTCACGCACGGCAAAGGCGCTGAAAGCACGGGAAAACTCCGTGCGAATCGCTTCATTATTGGGCGTAATGATAACCAGCGGTAGCGCTTTGGTCGCTGTCGCCACATGGTGTTCACGTAGTGCCAGCGGAATCGCCAGCAGCACAAGCGGAGCCAGCACGGCGAGCCAACGAGTCATCATGTGCGCAGCACGACCACGTCGTCACGCGTTATCGACAGATACACCACGTCGCCAATGGCGCGCGACGGCGGCGCTTGCTCAACGACTTGGAGTTCGGTGGAGCCACAGCGAATAGTCCACGCCGCATTGCCGCCAAGATAGGTTTGCGCACCAATCGTTCCGCTGATCGCACCAGTGGTAACGATACGCAAACGTTCTGGGCGAATGCACACGGTGACCGCAGTTCCTGGGGCAATTCCTTTGGGTACGAAAGCTGGCAGCACGCCCAGGGCACACATCGCCGTGTCAGCATCGCGGACCATGCCCGGCAATAAATTGGCGTCGCCCAAAAACGTCGCCACCGCTGTCGAGGCCGGCTGGCCGTACACTTGGCGCGGAGTGCCGACTTGAGCCAAGCGCCCACCGGCCATGACCGCAATGCGATCGGCGGTGCTCAGTGCTTCTTCGCGATCATGCGTGACGTAAATCGCGGTGACTCCTGCGGCCTTACAAATGCGGCGGATTTCCACGCGCATGGTTTGCCGCAGACGAGCATCGAGATTCGATAACGGTTCATCCAACAGCAAAACTTGCGGACGAATGACAAGCGCCCGCGCCAGGGCAACGCGTTGCTGCTGGCCGCCAGACAACTCGGCAATGCGACGTGCGCCAAAACCTGAAAGCTCAACCAAGCCTAAAGCCTCATCGACTCGGCGTGCGCGCTCTGTTGGCACAACGCGACGCATCTCTAAACCAAAACTGATATTTTCGGCAACCGACAAATGCGGCCACAAGGCGTAATTTTGAAACACCATGCCCAGATCACGGCGTTCAACTGGAAGCTGCGTCACGTCATCATTGGCAAAGCGAATGGTGCCACTGTCTGGCGCAATGAATCCAGCGATTAAGCGCAACAGCGTGGTTTTTCCGCAGCCGCTACCGCCAAGCAGAAAAAATATTTCGCCCGCCGCGATATCGAGACTGACGCGATCCAACACCGGCGTCACCCCGTCATAGCTTTTGCTCACTTCGCGAATTGAGACTGGGGTCATGGCGCGGGAGTGTGTCGTCGTCTTGAAGGGCGCAATCCCAGCCAGCAAGGTAGATTGACGTAGCTGCGCTTTTTTTGCATTCTGAATTTTCGATTCCACATTAACGTTGTGCCCCTGTGACGGCCCCCCTTTCTGTTTCTGCTCCTGATCCTATTCCTGATCCGCATTCGAATGCGGCGCTCGTCCGACGGCTGTTGGCGCTGAGTTGGCAATACCGTGGTAAATGTTTGCTCGTGCTTAGCTATCAAGCGTTATTGCTGGCGTTCGCGCTGCTGGGATTGGCAGCCTTGGGACTGGGCATCGACTTCCTGCATCACCAGCTTCGCCCTGAGCGCGCCGCGCCGACGTGGCCATTTGGCTTTTCGCCGCCTGCCACCTGGGCGCCGCTGAGCGTTATCGCGCTCATTGCTGGCGTTATGCTGATACTCGCGTTGGCAAGAACGGTGCTGACGTATGTCTATTCGATGGCAGTCGCCTCGCTCACACAGAAGGAAATCGTGGTCCATCTGCGCACGGCGGTGTACGACAAACTTCAACGTTTAAGTTTCCGCTTCTTCGATGCCAATGCGTCTGGCACCATCATTAATCGCGTCACTGGCGACGTGCAGAATTTACGACTCTTCGTCGACGGCGTGATCATTCAAGGCGTCATTTTATTGCTGTCGCTGATCGCTTACATCATTTACATGGTTCAGTTGCATGTGTGGTTGACGTTGGCGTGTCTCGCTACGGCGCCGCTGCTGCTCATCACTTCGCTGATATTTTCGCACTACATTCGTCCTGCGTATGCACGAAACCGGGAACTGGTTGATGCCATGGTTGGCCGATTGACGGAAGACATTCAAGGCATCCAAGTGGTCAAGGGTTTCGCCCGCGAACGTGAAGCCTGTGCGGCATTCGCACGCGCGACCGACGCCGTACGCGATCAACAACAGCAAATATTTTGGCGCGTCAGTCTATTCGGTCCTGGGATGGATTTGCTGACGCAACTCAATCTCGCCGTCTTGCTGCTCTATGGTGGTTGGTTGGTCATCGATGGTCAGCTTCCGCTTGGTACTGGGCTGGTGGTTTTCACTGGTTTGCTTCAGCAGTTCAGCGGGCAAGTAGCGACCATTTCCAATCTGATCAATTCGATACAACAAAGTTTGATCGGCGCCAAACGAGTTTTTGAAATCATCGATGCGCCCCTTGAGGTCGCCAACCGCAGCAACGCCATTCGCCTGCCCAAAGCCCACGGTGCACTGTGTTTTGAGCACGTGTCGTTCGCCTATAAAACCAACACCGATGTTTTAACCGAGCTCAATCTCACGGTAAAACCAGGACAATGTGTTGCCATTCTTGGCGCCACTGGTTCTGGAAAAAGCACCTTGATGTCGCTCATTCCGCGCTTTTACGATCCCACGGCTGGGCGCATCACCCTTGACGGCCATGATCTGCGCGACCTCGATCTGGACGATGTGCGACGCAATGTTGGTGTGGTGTTTCAAGAGAGCTTTTTGTTTTCCAATACCATCGCCGCCAACATTGCTTTTGGCCATCCCGAAGCGACCTCCGCCCAGATCGAACGGGCGGCACGCATTGCTCAGGCGCATGAGTTCATCATCAACATGCCCAAGGGCTACGAAACCATCCTGGGCGAAAGCGGCATTGGACTGTCTGGTGGTCAGCGTCAACGGTTGGCCATTGCCCGCGCTGTTTTGTTAGAGCCACCGATCTTGCTGCTCGATGATCCGACCGCCGCGATCGACGCTGAAACTGAGCAAGAAATCCTTGCGGCGATGGACATGGCCTCGGCTGGACGCACGACTTTTATCATTGCCAATCGCGTTTCGACATTGCGCCGTGCCGACCTTATCGTTGTCATCGATGATGGACGAATCATTCAGCAAGGAAGCCATGAAGAACTCATGGCTCTTGACGGTCCGTACCAAGCGGTGGCAAAATTACAGCTGGTCGATGACGTGGGCGACGCAGAAATCACTTCAGATCGTGGCCTTGATCCATGACTGATCCACAAACCACACAACGTCGCCGCAGCACACTCAAGCTGACGCAGGTCGTGCGACCAGCAAATGAAGAGGAAGAATACGATCGACGCCCGCTGGAGTGGGGGCTGATTCGCAGACTTTTTTCGTACGCAACGCCCTACCGTTCGTTGGTCCGCTGGTTAATGGTGTTAGTGATCCTGCGATCAATTCAGCTGCCTTTACTTGCATGGATCATCGCCCGCGTCATCGGTGGACCGATCACCAACGGCGATTGGGCCGGCACCATCCATGGCGCGGGCTGGTTTCTGGCGCTCGCTACGGTGACGGTCGTATGCACGCATTTTCGCCAGCGTTTGGCACTGCAACTTGGCGAAGCGGTGGTCCATGATCTACGCATCGCCATCCATGAACATCTTCACCGTTTGACCATGGGATATTTCACCCGCACGAAAATCGGCCGCATCATTGGCCGAGTCACCGGAGACGTTGAATCGGTGCGTAATGGAGTGCAGGACGTGCTGTTCGTCAGCGCCGTTCAAATAGGTCACATGCTGGTCGCTGCGATTTTAATGCTGTGGTACGACTGGGCGCTGTTTCTGGTGGTGTTAGCTTTGGCCCCAGTGCTGTGGGTCATCAATCGGCTGTTTCGCGCCGACATGAGTCGCGTCTCTCGCGAATCCCAGGAAAGTTACAGTCGTATGACGGCGACACTGGCGGAATCCGTCAATGGCATTCGGGTAACCCAAGGTTTCGTTCGCCAAGACATCAACGCCGGATTGTTTCGTTTGCTGATCGTTAACCATGCGCGGATCAATTTGAGTGTCGCACGGGTGTCAGCCATTTTCGTCCCCTTGCTCGATTTTAACAGTCAGATGTTCATCAGCGTGATGTTGTTTATTGGCAGCTGGCAAGCGCTGAATGGCCAAGCAGGCATTGAAGACATTATTATGTTTTTCTTTCTGGCTGGGATGTTCTTCAATCCCATTCAAATTATCGGCACGCAGTACGGCCAAGCGCTGACGGCAATGGCCGGGGCCGAACGGGTATTTCGTCTGCTCGACACCAAGCCTGATTGGGCCGATGCGCCGGACGCAAAGTGCCTCACCGAACTGCGTGGTCAGGTGGAATTTCGCAACGTTTCTTTTGCTTATGAGCCGACCCGAACGGTCCTGCATCAGCTGAATTTTATTGCGGAGCCAGGGCAGACCATTGCACTAGTCGGACACACCGGCTGTGGAAAATCAACCATCATCAATCTGATTGCCAAGTTCTGGTTGCCCACCAGCGGCGAACTTCTGATTGATGGCCATGACATTCGCGCCGTCGCGACCGATTCACTCCACCATCACATGGGTATCGTGACGCAGGCCAACATTCTCTTCACCGGTACCGTGATGGAAAACATTCGCATGGGCCGACCGACGGCGACCGATCAAGAGGTTATCGAAGCGGTGCGACGCCTGGGCATTCTCGATCTGATCGCAGAACTGAGCAACGGCTTCAACACCGTGGTTGGAGAAAAAGGCAGCGGCATTTCGCTCGGGCAACGCCAACTTATTTGTTTTGCCCGCGCCATGCTCGCTGATCCACGCATCTTGATTCTTGATGAGGCAACCAGCTCAGTCGACGCCATGACCGAATCACGTTTACAAGCCGCGTTAGAAACGTTGCTCAAAGGGCGGACGTCATTCGTCGTCGCTCATCGCCTATCAACCATCCGCCACGCCGATCAGGTTCTGGTACTCGATCACGGTCACCTGGTCGAGCTCGGAACTCACAGTGAATTATTGGCACTGGAAGGAACCTACGCCAAGCTCCATCGCCGTTTTATTGCCAGCGATAATCAGCCATAACGCGCTTTTTTGCGCTTTTTCGGCTTACGATCGCAACGAGTAAATCCTGCCCCGGTGAAAGCAACAACGCTGGCGAAATAAAAAAATCACCGCCGTGCTCGGTTGGCTCATGCCCAACGAAGTACGGCGGTGAAAAGATGAATGACTGCGCGTTGAAACTTAGAGCTTCGGCTGACCGTCTGGATTGCTCACCAGTTTGCCCGAGCCGCCCGTTTCGTTGTCGTCTAAAATAGTCACCGTGCCATCAGCGGTGATCGAGAAACTGTCTGGTGAATAACCTTCTTCATGCGGTTCGCTCAGCGGTGCGCCACGACCATCAACGTGCATAACTTTTTCGCCATCAAGGTAGGCCAGAGCTGGGTAGCTGACCAACACCTCGCCATCGGCATTCTTCGTTGTCACCAGTGCGAGATTGCGCATGCCAACCGCTGAACCGACGACCACGTACGTTTGATTACCGTCATCAGCCCAGGCTAAACGGTATTCGCCAGACTTCACCGCAGCGGCTGGGGTAGCACGACCTGGCTCATCGGCAGCACCAATGAATGAAATAAAACAGGCGAGTAAAAGAAAAGTCTTCATGGAGTTTCCTGGCTGAATGGGGAAGAGGCGGATGGATCGTTGGTTGAAGTGGCTGAACTTGGTAACTCTTTTTCGCACGTCCATATGCATGACCAGTCAAATGCTAGCACCGTAGGTATCACTGATGCGCTTTTCGTAACTCTGCGGCGCTAATAAAAGCCAGTCGCCGACCGTCGCACCATCATCAATCCCAAACCGCGATGGCCAGAGCGTGATGACGTTCACTGGCACGGGCCAATACATCCAGCCATTCGGCTGCCATGGCGCGGAAATCGTTGAAGTCCTGAATCCAACCATCACCGCTGTAATCGAGAAATGCGCGGTTGAGATCATCTAAATAAATGGTCGCTGCCTGTTGTGCTAAACGCGTGACGGTTTCTGGCGATAAATAGCAATCCACTGGCTCGCAAGCCAATGCCCATGAGGCATCGCGATGCCGCGTACCATCGGCAGAACTCCAGAACAACACGCTGAAGACCTCAGCAAAAGCTGGCGCCCATGAGCAGGAGTCTTGCGGTCGCACGGCGCCGAAAGCTTCGAGCAAATCGCTCTGCGCTTCCACCGAGCAAGCGACTAAATCTTCCGACTCGATCGTCATGCCATCGTCTTCATCGAAAGAACGAAAGGCCTGTTCCAGCATGTCTGGCTGGCCGATATAGACGCTGCACTCCATGTGCTTTAGCCCTTAATGACGTGGGACCGCGCCTGAGCCTGGGTGGCCAGGGCTGGAACTCCGATCGGATAAACCGTCAGACCATACGGCGTCACACGATCTTCTTCGTATTGATTTCGTCCGTCGAAAATGGCTTTCCCTTTTAATTGCTGACCCAGTCGACGGAA
>JANMYZ010000491.1:0-3255 GCA_031382605.1 Planctomycetota bacterium
TTCTGCTGAAATATGGCCGAGGTCGGCCGTGAAATGACCACCGAGGTTGTATGTCTTACGTGAATCCTTTTCACTATGCCTTGACCGCGCTTTTGTTTTTTGCTGCCGTTTTTTTCGCCGCCGCCAGCGCGGGTGAGACGAATCTTTACGGTGGGCTGATCGTGCCGCCGATCGCTTGGAGCACTCCGCCTAAGCCACCGAAGACTGGCGATTTCAAAGATGATTTGAAGCATCCGACGACCAACGCTTTTATCACTCGTTACCGCTTATTCGTGCCAGAAAAATTGCCGAAGAAGCGCCACCTTGCGCTGTTGATTTGCTTCCATGGCAGGGGCGGCAACGAAGACGGTCCCGCTGAGTTGATGAACCGCACCGTCAAGGATCTTGGTCTGTCCGACCAGTACATCGTGATGGGACTCAAGTCGCACGAAATCGGTTGGGAGGACGCCGATGAGATCAACGTCTTGAAGGCCTACGACTGGGTGAGTTCGGTCTATCCGATCGATCGTCGCCGCGTTTATCTCATCGGCCATTCCAGCGGCGCACATTGGGACACCAATTTCGGCAGCAAACACATCGATCTTTTCGCCGGCATTATCCTAAACACAGCAGTAGGAATTTAAACTTCCATCGCAAAGGTGATGGGGAAAGACCGCGATTTTAAGGCAGGACCAGTGACAAATAATCCTGCGGTTCGCGCACTGGCTTGGTGAGCACTTTTAATTCTTCGGCGGCCAGAACTGCCGCTTTGGCGTAACGGGAATCGGGAGCCTTTTTGATAACCTGTGACTTCAAGAGGTCCGCGTATTTTTTGGCGTGCACTTCTGCGCGCACAAACTTGGGCTCTGCTTCGGTCGCTTTGAAAAGCGCGACATAGTTATGGAACTCTTTGCCAAGCTTTATCTCAGCGAGGACTTCTTTGCTTTTGAGCTGCTCACTAAGGTCACCGGCGGCCGCGTCAAAAGCTGGGACGCCCTTGAAGGTCTTATTGAGCTTGGGGAATTGAAGGCTGAGCGCGTAGTAATCGCCAATTTTTTTGAGATGCGAAACATCCTCTATGGCCGGATTGAGCACGCCCGATAATTCCAAGTAAAGAGCGTCATATACGGCATCTTTCTTATTATAGAGGTCATCGGCTAGCTTACCTTTTTGCTCCGCCAAATAGGTTTTGTAAAGTAGCATCGCCGCCACGGCATCCGGATATTTTTGCGCCGTGATGGCGACAAAGGCAGGCTTGGACTGCTCATCAAGGTGAGCCTTTACATCCCGAAAAGTTATTTTTGGCATCAAATCATACATCGCAAAAGCCATCGCTTTTCCTTTAAAGTAGTAGGTCTTACCATTACCAAGGTAGTGATATTCCTTGTTCGATTGAAAGCGTTCGTCGGTGTCCCAAAACAATGCCGTTTTAACAAAGCGCACCGATTTACTAAATTCCTCCAGTAATGCGGTGGACTCCTGGGCCTTGCGAAAAGTCAGATATCCACCGCCGGCATCAACGCCGCCAAAGCCGGCCTCGCCGATGGTCATCAGCATCTTTGGCGCATCGAGTTCTTTACGAAGATCCCGCAGCAAAGCGCCCTGCCGTTCGGCATATAATTTGAATGGTGGCTTTTCAGATTCTTGATCACGATCAATCAAATCATTCCAGGCTTGGTGCCAAGCAAGTCCCACAATTTCGTAGCCCATACTTTCGTTATATCCTGGGAAGTATGCTTTCAGATGGCTGAGTACGTCGCGCACTTCCTTGACCATGAGCGTAAACGACGGGCCAGGTCCGCCCATGCTCGGAGGAAGAAATTTCTCTTTCAGACTGTGGCCTCCCCAGGCGGTCTTAATCAGCAGCACTTGTTCTTTGAGGAGTTCGCCGATGTGCCAGCCGAAACCAATTTCCGGGCCGATGTTGGTGCCGCCGGCCCCGTATCCGACCGACAATCCCCCTCGCCGGCTGCCGTAGGAAATCCATACATCTTTACGCACGACATAGTTATTTCCGTTCATCAACGGGGAAAATTCTTTCCGCGTTTTCTCGTCCTCAGCGGCCATCTTGATATGCACGTTTTGACCATAGCCCTCCATGTTGGACTGGCCGGCCAAAATAAAGACTTTGAGCGGCCCTTTGCCTAATTGGCTGTGCGCCGGTTCTTCCTGCGCCCACGCAGGCACCAGCAAGAACAGCAAGCCGAAGATAAAAAACGTGACGGCAGAACGTAGCATAGAGTTGCTCATGTCTTTCGGTTTTTTACTGAAAAAGGCCATAGGAAAGTCCTCGTATCGAATATTCAAAGCACGTCCACACGCAGCGCCTAATAACCTTTGCGCCCACGTACGTTGCTGTCGTTCACTCGCTTGAAATTAACTCAGCAAACTGCGGTGTTCATCCATCGCAAAACGATCGGTCATGCCGGCGATGTAATCGGCGACGGCGCGGTGTAGGCCAGCGCCTTCGGCGCGGGCGGCGTGTTCGGGCGGCAGGCTGTCGGGGTGAGTGGTGAAGAAAGTGAACAGTTCGCCAAGGATGCGGCGGGCTTTATGGAAGACGCGATTGACGCGATAGTCGCGATAGAGGTTAGCAAATAGCCAGGCCTCCAACGATTCTTTGGCGTTTTTTAGGCTGGGACTGAGGCAGGCGATTTGATGCGGGTTGGCGCGCAAAGCGCTGAGCGAATCGATGCGCCGGGAGCGTAGCTGTGCCTCGATCTGCTCGACCAGATCGCCAACCAAGCTATCGAGCAACAAGCGCAGCGCGCGATCGACGATCAATTTGTCCGGCGTGCCACGCGGGCTGGCGGCAACGGCTTCGCTCCAGGCCCCCTTCCATAGCGGGACTTCGCGGAGTTGATCGACGGTGACATAACCGCCGCGCAGACCGTCGTCGATGTCGTGGCAGTCGTAGACGATGGAATCGATTTCGTCGACTACCTGCGCTTCTAACAGCGGGCTTTCCTCTGGCTGAAATCGGCGAGGAACTTTGCTGCGATCGTAGTGCGCCGAATGCTTGATGATGCTCTCGCGCACTTCGTAGGTCAGATTCAAACCAGGAAATTCTGGATAACGAATCTCTAATTCTTCGACTAAGCGTAGGCCTTGGCGATTGTGTTCAAAACCGCCGTGATCTTTCATCAACTCAGCCAACAGATCTTCACCGCGATGGCCAAACGGTGGATGGCCAACGTCATGCACTAAGGCCACGCATTCGACCAGATCTTCATTCAAGCGTAAGCGACGAGCAGCGACGCGGGCGACTTGAGCGAC
>JANMYZ010000516.1:0-4359 GCA_031382605.1 Planctomycetota bacterium
GACTAGCAACTGGATATTTTGTGCCACCACGCGCATCCGGCCAAGCAACTTCTTCCGTGGTACTGTAAGCGACCATCGCACCCATGATCTGACTTTGATTCTTCCCACATTGCGCTGAACGCGCCATTTCACGGACGACGCCAATCACCGGCAATAACATACCAGCGAGAATGGCGATGATCGAGATCACCACCAAGAGTTCGATCAGGGTGAAGCCCTGTGATCGACGATGAGTTGAATGGAAAGATGACATACGATGCTCCTTTCGAAGCGGGGTTTATAAAGTCGGCCGGGATGGAATGGATAGGCCGATAGTGCGGAGGTTAGGCGGTCGGCCATTAAGCCGCAATATCCATGTCGCTCTCCTTGCCCTGGCGTGCGGTCGCTGTGTCAGAACGTGTTTAACGCCATCGGGGCAAGCCAATTGGCCTGCCCCGATTCGAAAATGCACCTTTAGCCCTTATTGAATAACGACTTACTGCATGTTCACGATTTCGTACAATTCGTTGCCAAGCGCCAGCGAGCTGTAATTGCGGATGCGCGGCGGAGCGAATTGGACTTCGCGGGCGTTGTCCCACTGAGTTGGGTCTTTCACCATCTTTGAGCCCATTTTAGAGCCTTCATAGTCGCGCACGGCGTCGTAAGCCACCAAAGCATACTTCCAGGACATGCCGCTGAAGCAGTGAATAACGACCGGGTCTTGCTCTTTGCGACCAGCGACACTGGCGTTTTCACGCTGAGTAAGCGCATTCGCAATATAAGCGTGGACCATATCCATGTTGCTCTTCAATCCGGCGTGGCCTTTTCTACTAAAGCTATTGCCATCAATTAACCGAGGTTCATCGCCGCCCATTCGCAAAAGCGCCGTGGGCAAAACCTCACCGACGATCTTTTTAAGATCGTCGTATTTTTTCTGATACTCTGACGGCTGTGAAAGGCCTTTCACCATTCCTTCAGGGTAAATGCAGATGTTAATCGTCTTGGGCGGATCAACCGGGGCCGTCGCAGGCGAGGGCGCCTGACCTTTGTCAGTGGGCAACAGACTTGCGATCGCTTTTTCTTCGGCCACAAATTTGGTGGTCAAAATAAAGAACAACAACAAGAGCATGATGCAGTCGATCATCGGCACGAGATCGAGCTTACCTTCGGCGATCTTATCTGCTGGATCTTCGGCCATAACAAACTCCTTTGGCAAAATGGGTGAATGCTGAACTTATAAACCGCACTCGTGAGTCGCGCTCAATCGGTGCCCCAATCAGCGCACAATCTGTCTATCAGTCCCCAGGCTTACGCGTCGTGAAGTTCAAGAACACGAACGGCTTAGCCTGTTTAGGATCAGAAACCGCCTTCGGTTTCATCCCGTCTGAAGGATTGATCGAATCTGAAACCACCTGTTGGACTTCTTGCACCACACGGTACTCGGTGTCAGCATCCGCGCGGATCTCTAAAACCACTTTCGGCAACATGAATTTGGTGCCCTTGGGGTCCTCAAATTTTTCAGCCTTATCATAAACGACGTCCAAAACTTGACGCAGTTTGATGTAAGATTCGAAATTATCAGCACCAGACGACGTGTAATTAACATTGTTGATACGGACGGAGTTCCGCGGTGGTCGGCCAGACTGAGTGCTGCCGTACACGTTTACCACAACGCGTTCCCATTTATCTGGAGTATTCAATGGTTGAGCGGTTTTGGTCGGTGGAACCGTGATCTGCTCGACTCGCTGCTCAAGGCTCATGTGACCACAGAGCATGAAGAACAAGAGCAAAAGAAAGACACAATCGATGAGCGGCACCAAGTCGACATCGGCGTCCGCGTGCTCAAGCTTAAAGCGTGATTTTTGATGCAGGGGATTCGACATGAATCTGTCCTCCTTTATGGCCGCGTAGTGAATCGAGTGCTGTTATCTCATACGACACCACCCCAGGCTATGAGCCCAGGGCGGGATCCACAGCTTAGCGACTGCGGAAGTAATCGAGAACTTCGTTGGTAACGATAGCGGAATCCAACGTGCAGGTGTTCACGCGTCCACGGAGGAAGAAGAAAATGTACAGGTTGCCGATAGCGATGAACAAACCAGTGCCGGTACAAACCAGTGCTTCACCGATCGAACCTGCGAGCTGGGCGGGATCAGCACCGCCTGGGTTGGACGACATGACCAAGAACGATCCGATGATGCCCGACACGGTGCCGAGCAGCCCAAGGAGCGTTGCCGAGCTAGCGAACATCGACATCCAGCTGACTTTGCCCATATATTTATTCGTTTCAGACGCGCCCACTAATTCAGCGGCCTCTTTCATGGTTTCGTATCCATAATCCTTTTTATCGAGCGCCGCAGCAATGATGTTGCCGAGCATACTGCGATCGTTGGAGACCAGGGCGCGCGCATTTTCGACCGCTTCGTCAGTTGGGCCCTCGGCCAAAATGTTGTGAAGTTCGTCAGCCAAACCTTCAGGGATCAAATTTTCGCGCTTGATCGTAAAGATCCACTGAATGCCCAATGAATAACTAATGACCGACAGCACGATCAAGACGCCCTCAATCGGGCCAGCTTTGAAAACCAGATCGAGCAAGCTGAGATTAGCATGCGCTGGCGCGGCTGACGCTTCGGCAGCGCCAAGCTGAACGGCAGCCGAGACCAGGAAAAGCAATCCAAGGATGGGCGCATGGGTGCGAAGGAAATGGCGCATAAGAAACTCCCTTTGATGGCCAATCTCGTAGCGGGGACCGTCCGCTGCGTGGTGATTGGGGTTCGTTTTGGTGGGGCGGAGTATGAAAAGGCATCTTCGACCGACTAGCCACGGCGAGAGCGAATGAGCATTTGTGTGTCACCAGCCATTGACACGCAAGGCCCTGTGTGACAAACACTTGGGCCAAGATTCCCGGTTAAACGGACGAGCATCAAAAAGGTTCAGCAGTATTTTTACGCGAACGTTTTATCGCCCTTAAAGCGTCGGCCGCATGGTCGGGAACAAGATGACATCACGGATGTTAGGCTGACCGGTGAACAACATAACCAAGCGATCAATTCCGATTCCTTGACCACCGCAAACCGGCAATCCGTGATCCAGCGCTGTACAGTAGTCGGCATCGATTTGGCCGCCCACAACCCCGGCTTCGTCATCCTCGGCCGCCTGGGCTTCGGCAACCTGTTCGGCAAAACGTGCGCGTTGCAGATCTGGATCGTTCAACTCGCTGTAAGCATTGCCTAATTCCATACGCGCCATGAACAACTCAAAACGCAGAGTTTTCGCCGGATTATCCGGATGAGCTTTACACAACGGAGTCAACCACGTTGGCTGATCGGTAATGAACGTTGGCTCGATCAAATGCGGCTCGACCACTTCTTCCCACACGGCGTTCGCCAAACGATCATAGGTTGAATGATCATCCAGATGAATTCCGAGTTCGCGTGCCTTCGCCGTCACGGCGACTTCATCCGCGTAGTCTAAACCACCCAGTTCTTTCATCGCTTGATGATAACTGAAGCGACGCCACGGCTTACCAAGATCAATCGTATGTTCACCGAAACGGAGGACTCGCGTGCCCAAAACATGATCCGCCAAATGACGGAACAGTTCTTCGCTCAGCGTCATCATGCGTTCATGATCAGCGTAAGCCTGATACCATTCGATCATGGTAAATTCAGGGTTGTGTCGCGGGCTAATGCCTTCATTACGGAAGTTGCGATTTAATTCGAACACCCGTTCCATGCCGCCAACCATTAAACGCTTGAGATACAATTCTGGCGCAACGCGGAGGTAAAGATCAAGATCCAACGCGTTGTGATGCGTCACAAATGGCCGAGCTGATGCGCCGCCAGGAATTGGCTGCATCATCGGAGTTTCGACCTCAAGAAAATCACGGTCGGTAAAGAATCGCCTGGTCGCTGCGACTAGGCGACTGCGCATCACAAACACCGCGAGACTTGCGTCAGACATCATCAAATCGAGGTAACGCTGACGACTACGAACTTCCGGAGAAAGCTCGCCGCTATCCGCGCCGGCCTGATGTGGTGGCGGCAACATGCTCTTGCCAAGAACCGTCACTTCGTCAACAAAGACGCTGATTTCGCCGCGCTTACTGCGCCCAAGACGACCAGCAACGCCGATCCAGTCCGCCAAGTCCAAGCATTGAATCGCTTCCCACTGTGCTTCGCCCAGTAATTTATAGTCCAACATTAACTGAATGCCGCGCGCCTTCTTGGCTTCGGCGGCATCAATATCAGCAACGCCGGCCAAACGTTGGTCGCGATAAATATCGGCCCGACTCCGATCAAAAAGAGAAGCAAACCACAATTTGCCCGATGCCCGCAGATTGCCGACCCGACCGGCTAAAACCACACGTTCGCCCTTGAG
>JANMYZ010000548.1:0-1578 GCA_031382605.1 Planctomycetota bacterium
AAGTCCTTTGCGCTCTTGGCGGCTTTGCGGTAAAAATGTTCTCTACTGCGGTTTCTAGGATAACCGCGAAAGGGAAGTGCTGGCCGGGTATGCTATTCATCGGATGGACGTTTAACCGTCAGCGTACACAATGATCAGTATGAACGTAACCTTGTCCGACATCCGTGCTGCTGCCGACCGTATTCGCGGAGCCGTATACCGGAGTCCGTGTCCGTATTCACTCGCCTTGAGCAAGCTCTGTGGCGCTGAAATTTTCTGCAAGCTCGATCACTTGCAGATGACGGGAAGTTTTAAAGAACGCGGTGCGCGCAATAAGCTGATGCGTCTGTCAGAGACTGAACGTCAACGTGGCGTGATTGCGGCATCCGCTGGGAATCACGCTTTGGGCGTGGCTTATCATGGGCAGCTGCTGGGAATTCGCGTGACGGTGGTGATGCCACGCACCGCGCCGTTGGTGAAAATTACCAAGTGCCGTGGTCACGGAGCCGAGGTCATCCTGCATGGCGAAAACCTTGATGAGGCGCGTATTTTAGCGCGTGAAACGTCGGATAAAACCGGCGCAACGTACATTCACGGTTTCGATGACCCCGACATTATCGCTGGTCAGGGAACCATCGGCCTTGAGATTTTGGAAGACATTCCTGACGTTGATGCGGTCATCGTTCCGGTCGGTGGCGGAGGTTTAATTGCTGGCATTGGGGCGGCAATCAAAGCGGTCAAACCGTCGGTGCGCATCATTGGTGTAGAATCCGAACGTGCGCCGACCTTGCGTGAATCGCTGGCTCGGGGTGCGCCCACGCGCATTGCTACTCGCCCAACCTTGGCGGATGGTTTGGCGGTATCGATAGTGGGCGATTTATGTTTTCACATGGCGCGTACGGTGGTCGATGAAGTCGTTTTGGTCGACGAGGGCGAAATCGCTTCAGCTGTGTTGCGACTTTTAGAACTGGAAAAAATGGTCATTGAAGGATCTGCTGCCGTATCGTTGGCGGCAATTACTGGCCGTGATTTAGGACTGCGCGGTAAGCGCGTCGTGCTGGTGTTGTGTGGCGGCAATATCGACGTCACCGTGCTGGCGCGCATCATTGAAAGAGGCCTGGCTCGTGATGGTCGGCTGTGTCGTTTACGCGCAGAAATTAGCGATCGCGCCGGTTCTTTAGCCGCATTTCTTACCTTGGTTGCCACCACCGGGGCAAGCATCAAGGACGTTACCCACGATCGGCAATTTGCGTCTGCGGACGTAGCATTAACCGGTGTATCGCTGGTATTAGAAACGCGCGACCGTGCTCACATTGAAGAAATTGGCCGCGCATTAACGACAGCCGGGGTCATTAATCGGATTGAGACCGCGCCGGTCTGAGGAGAAAATCGTTGAGACCAATAAACCTAAAAAACGCAGTTGGAATAAAACTTCCACCGCGAAGACGCAAAGACGCTAAGACGCTAAGGAAAAACAAGAGTTTGAACAAAATGCGTATGATTTGTGTCTTCACCAAACGGGTGAATCTTGGCTTTGCTGTAAGTCCTTTGCGCTCTTGGCGTCTTTGCGAGAAAAGCTTTCTCTACTGCGTTTTTTAG
>JANMYZ010000561.1:0-4043 GCA_031382605.1 Planctomycetota bacterium
CCGAGGCCATGGCTGAAGTCGCCAAGGCCAACAACGTCCTTTTCGTCGATCTCTTCGCGGCTACGCAAAAGCTCTATGCCAGCGCCAAACAGCCGCTGACGTTCAATGGTTTTCAACTGACGGAAGCTGGCAATAAAGCCCTGGCACCGGTCATTTACCAAGCGGTCTTTGCTACTGCAGCACCGGCGCCCAACGCCGACATGGAGAAACTGCGCGCTGCCGTGGTCGAAAAAAGTGAAACATGGCATGGCCGCTATCGCACCGTTGACAGCTTCAATATTTTTGGCGGTCGTTCGAAATTAAGTTACGAATCAGGGAAGGGCACAGAGCCAGGGAAGGGCGGCCCGAAAATCACCAACGCCGAAGTCATGCTTGAGGAAATGACCGTCCGCGACGTGATGACCGCAAATCGTGATCGTCGCGTTTGGTCGGTCGCACAAGGCGGCAATGCGGCGATCGATGACTCGAATCTGCCACCTGTCAGACCCGTCAAAACCAACCTGCCCGGCCCCAAGCCGGACGGCTCACATGTTTTCTTGGGTGGCGAAGAAGCCATCACCCACATGACCATGCCGAAAGGCTGCAAAGTCACGCTGTTCGCTAGCGAAGAGCAATTTCCTGAATTAGTGAAACCCGTGCAAATGGCCTGGGATACCAAAGGCCGGCTGTGGGTTGCCTCGTGGAAGAACTATCCAGAACGCACGCCTGACAGCAAAGATGGCGACAAACTGCTGATTTTAGAAGACACCAACGGCGACGGCAAAGCGGATAAATGCACGACCTTCGCTGATGACCTTAACTGTCCGACTGGATTTCAGTTTTACAAAGATGGCGTGCTGGTCATGCGCTCGCCCGATTTACTGTTCTTGCGCGACACCAACGGTGACGACAAAGCGGATTGGAAAGAACGCGTGCTGACCGGTTTGGACGCAGCTGACTCGCATCACGAAACCAATTCGATGGTGTTGGATCCCGGCGGCGCAACGTACTTGAGCGATGGTGTGTTTCACCGCACGCAGGTTGAAACCGCTGCTGGCGTGGTGCGCAATGTCGATGGTGCGATTTATCGTTTTGAACCTCTCACCAGCAAATTCGAACGCTATGTCGCTTTTAACTTTGCCAATCCGCATGGCCGCTCATTCGATTATTGGGGTAACGACATCATCACCGATGGCACCATGAATTCGAATTACTTCGCCCCAGCGTTTAGCGGCCACATTGATTATCCGCATCGCCATCCTGACATGAACCAATTTTGGCCTTTCACGTCGCGACCATGTGCTGGCACCGCGTTCCTCTCAAGTCGCCACTTTCCCGATGACTACCATGGCAATTTTCTGAATTGTAATGTCATCGGTATGCACGGCATTTTCCGCATCAAAGTCAGCGAAGATGGCTCGGGATTGAAAGGCGAAACGCTTGAGCACTTGCTCACCTCCGACGATAAAAATTTTCGTCCGGTGGGTGTCAGCGTCGCACCGGACGGCTCGATTTATTTTATGGACTGGGCGAATGCGCTCATCGGTCACATGCAACATCACTTGCGCGATCCCAATCGTGATCAGATCCACGGTCGCGTGTATCGCATGACTTACGAAGGTCGTCCGCTTTCGACTCCGCCGAAAGTTGATGGTCAGCCAGTGGTCGCCTTGCTCGACGTGCTGAAAGAACCAGAAGACAACCTGCGCCTGCGCGCCAAAATGGAACTTGGCAAGCACCCTGCTGCCAAAGTTATTCCGGCGCTGACCACCTGGCTCAATGGGCTGGATAAAAAAGATCCGGGATATGAACATCATCAACTTGAGGCGCTGTGGGTGCATCAGTGGCACAACGTGGTAGATATTGCCTTGCTCAATCGCGTGCTGTCGTCGAGTGATCATCGCGCCCGTGCGGCAGCCGCCCGCGTGCTGTGCTACTGGCGCGATCGCGTGCCGGCAGCACTGACGCTGTTCAAGAAACTGGCCGCCGATGAATCACCGCGCGTGCGCCTGGAAGCCGTTCGGGCGGCGAGTTTCTACTCCGGTGCCGAAGTCGCCGCAGCCAACGAAATCGCTTACATCACTCTGCTGAAACCAACTGATTACTACCTGGATTACTGCTATCGGGAAACCATCGAACAGCTGCGGCGGGTGAACAAAGATCCGTTTTTACCAACCGATCCCGTCTTGCTTGCGGCAGTAAATAAAAAGCTGGCCGACGCTTCGATGAAAGTCGCCAAGGAGAAATCCTATGGCCCAACGCGTAAGCTCGGAAAAGCCGACCAGAAATCCTACGACCTTGGCAAAGAAATTTTCAATCGCGATGCCCATTGCATCACCTGCCATCAGCCAGACGGCAAAGGCCTACCTGGCCTGTACCCACCGCTGACCAACAAAGATTGGCTGAGCGACGATGAGCGTGTGATTAAAATTATTCTCAAAGGGCTCTCTGGTCCGTCTGAGGTTGGTGGCAAAAAATATCCTGGCATGCCGCCAATGACTGGCTTCGCCCCATTGCTGAACGACAAGGAAGTCGCGGCGGTGATCACCTACATCCGTCAGTCCTTCAAAAATGACCTCGACTCGGTCAAGGCCGAAGACGTCAAACGCATTCGCAAAGCCATTGATGCCAAAGCGGGTGTCTACACCGTCGAAGAACTGCTGAAAGAACATCCGATTGCGGCCGGAGAGCCAGCGAAAGCCAAGTAAGCGAGTCGTTCACGCACCAACCCGGTGTTCGCTTCCCCCTCACCATTATTATTCACGTTCCCTTTAAGGAGTATTCATGTTCCCATTTTCCACGCTTCTTACCCGCCGCATTTTGCTCGCGACCACCGCGTCGCTCGCGCTGGCGTTTGCTCTGCCAGCCGTCGCTTTCGCTGAAGACACCAACGCCAAACCCGGCGTGGTGTTTGAAGGCAAAGCAGGACCCGGCAAAGGCAAGCACGTGGTGTTTGTCGTCGGCGACGACGAATACCTTTCTGAAGAAGGTATGCCGGTGATGGCGCGCATTTTGGCTCAACATCACGGCTTTACCTGCACCGTGCTGTTCGCTCTGAACAAAACCACCGGCGTGATTGACGTCGCCACCCAGGACAACATCCCTGGCTTGGAAGCGCTCAAGACCGCCGATTTAATGGTCATCTTCACACGTTTCCGCAACTTGCCCGATGAGCAGATGAAGCACATCGTCGACTTTCTGGACACCGGAAAACCCGTGATGGGTTTGCGTACGGCAACCCACGCCTTCAATATCAATCAAGGCGCTTACAAAAAATATAGTTACAACAGCAACGACGCTGACTTCAAACAAGGCTTCGGCAAACAAGTGCTGGGCGAAACCTGGGTCAACCACCACGGTGGCCACGGCAGTCAGAGCACGCGCGGCGTCATCGCACCGGAAGCAGCCAAAAATCCGATCGTACGCGGCATCAAAGACGGCGACATCTGGGGCACCACCGACGTTTATACGGTGAATCTTCCACTCGCTGGCGCCACGCCATTGATCATGGGCCAAGTCCTGTCCGGCATGAAACCCACCGACGCGCCTGTACCCGCCGAAGGAAAATCCAAAAATAATCCGATGATGCCCGTCGCCTGGACCCGCACCTACACCGGCCCATCAGGCAAAGCGTCACGCGTGTTTACCACCACCATGGGCGGCGCGATGAGCGGCTCACACGACTGGGACAGCGAAGGCCTCCGTCGCCTGCTGGTCAACGGCACCTACTGGTGCGTCGGCTTGGAAGCCAAGATCCCTGAAAAATCCAACGTCAACATCGTCCCCGGCGGCGACTTCAAACGCGGCGTGAAACCACACGACGTACGCTGAACCTAAAAAATGCAGTAGAGAACCATTTTACCGCAAAGCCGCCAAGAGCGCAAAGGACTTACAACAAAGATAGAGTTCACTGGTTTAGTGAAGCCATTGAGCGCCTAAATTTTGAGTCTAACCCTTGTTTTTCTCGGCGTCTTTGCGCCTTTGCGGTGGAAGTTTGAATTCCTATTGCGGTCTTTAGGCTGAACGACATCCGGCATCAGCAGCCAACAAAAAAGCGGAGGCGA